>OMQY01000107.1 GCA_900313405.1 uncultured Eubacteriales bacterium | reverse complement strand
TGCACGTCATCAGCTCGAGAATGCAAGGAGCACCCGTTTCTTCTTCATCAATAAACTGGCACTGCTCTACAGATTCATGTGTCTCATCTATACCATGATCATTGCCAGAGATGCAGATAACGTTTCATCCGCGCTTGTACCTGCGATGACGATGCTCATCCTTATGGATCTGATCGTTTACGGCGGCGGTAAGACGATACTTGAGTTCAACCGTCCGTTCATCTTCCTTGTACCCGAGAAGTCGTCGGCCAAGATCTTCTCCTGCCTGAAAGGTGACTTCGCCGAGATGATCTTTGACTCGCTTATGTGTGTTGCTGTACTTGCAAGTGTTGCAGGACTTGATATTCCGATACTGGTTACAGGCTTTGCTCTCTGCTTCGTTATGGCGGTCATCTGCCAGCTTGCGGCGCTGATATGTCTCAGGATCTTCAAGAACCTCGGAAGATATGCTCTGATGTTCGTCAGATACTTTTTCATCATATTCGTCCTGATGGTAATACTTATTCCGGGGCTTATCATCGGTTCTTATGTTCTCGATGGCGGTATCGCGATGGGATTCATCGTAAGTGCGGGCATAGGTGCCGTCCTGGCCGGGCTCCTGCTCCTGCTGTCCAGCAATATCATCGATAAGTTGGAACTCAATACCTGATAATGTACCGTTTGTCATACGGTATCTCCATTACAAAAAGATCGTCCCTCGGGGCGATCTTTTTTTATTCTCGAAAACAAAAAGAACATATTTTCGACACGGCATAAAGATGATATAATATTCACATAAAGATCATTTGAAGCAGAAGGTATCATGTTTAAGCTTGTATCGGATTATAAGCCGTCGGGCGATCAGCCCAAGGCGATAGAACAGTTGACCGAAGGGATCATGCGCGGTGACCGGGCTCAGACTCTGCTCGGAGTTACAGGCTCGGGCAAGACGTTTACGATGGCCAATGTGATCGCTCGCGTCAACAGACCCACACTTATCCTGGCACACAACAAGACCCTTGCCGGGCAGCTTTATTCCGAGTTCAAGGAATTGTTTCCGGAGAATGCGGTCGAGTATTTTGTGTCTTACTATGACTACTATCAGCCGGAGGCTTACATCGCATCCACTGACACATATATCGAGAAGGACAGCTCGATCAATGAAGAGATAGACAGGATGAGACATGCGGCGACAAGGTCGCTCCTGACTCGCAATGATGTTATCGTTGTTGCATCGGTTTCCTGCATTTACGGTATAGGCGAGAAGGACGATTACAGATCTCTGGCAGTCGAACTTCAGACAGGTCGCCATATCAGCCGCGATCAGGTTATGGCGGAACTCATCAATATCCAGTATGACAGGAATGACTTTGAACTTAAGAGAGGAACGTTCAGATGCAGGGGCGATGTCCTCGATGTCTTTACGCCTGATTCGGATAATATCGTAACCAGGATCACTTTTTTCGATGATGAGATAGAGAAGATCAGTTTTGTCGATCACATTACGGGCAAGACGGAGTGGACCAGGAATTATGCCGAGATATTCCCTGCATCTCACTATGCCACCGGAAGGGCGAAGCTTAAGAGAGCCCTTGAGACTATCGAGGAAGAACTGGACTCGCGCATAGCGACACTCCGTGACGAAGGCAAGCTCATCGAAGCATACAGGCTTGAACAGCGGACCAGATACGATCTCGAGCTACTTAACGAGACCGGCTTCTGTAAGGGAATAGAGAATTATTCCAGGCACATCTCTCAGAGACATGAAGGGGAGCCGCCTTGTACATTGATGGACTTTTTCCCTAAGGATTATCTGCTCTTTATCGATGAGTCGCATGTCACGATCCCGCAGGTAGGAGCGATGTATAACGGCGACCGTGCGCGTAAGGATATGCTCGTCAAATACGGCTTCAGACTCCCGTCGGCATATGATAACCGTCCGCTGAAGTTCGAGGAGTTCGAAGAGAGGATGGGGCAGACCGTATTCGTATCGGCGACTCCGGCTCAGTATGAGAAGGAACACCAGACTCAGGTGGTAGAACAGATCATAAGACCTACGGGACTTCTCGAACCCGAGATCGCCATAAGACCTGTCGAAGGACAGATCGAAGACATACTCCATGAACTTACGGAGAACAATAAGCGCGGTGAGAAGAGCCTGATCATGACTCTTACCAAGAAGATGGCAGAAGACTTAACAGAGTTCCTGTCGCGCGAGAATATCAGGGTCGAATACCTGCATTCCGATATCAAGACCGTTGAGAGAATGCAGATCCTGAACAGATTAAGAAGTGATGAGATAGATGTTATCGTCGGCATTAACCTGCTGAGGGAAGGTATAGACCTGCCGGAGGTATCTCTCCTTATGATCCTGGATGCCGATAAGGAAGGTTTCTTAAGATCCGAGAGATCGCTCATTCAGATAATCGGACGATGTGCACGTAATGCCAACGGACGGGTAATCCTATATGCTGATGAGATCACGGATCCGATTATGAATGCCGTAGCCGAGACGAACAGGAGACGCGAGATACAGCAGCGTTACAATGAGGAGAACGGCATAGTTCCGAAGACGATCCGGAAGGAAGTCCGTGATGTCTTCGATATCGTGGCAGAAGCCTCAGGCAGCAAGTCCAAGTCAAGGAAGAAGGATGTTGCCGAGCTTATTGACGGCGGCAAGGTATCGTCGATAGGAAATGAAGACAGACAGAAGATGATCGAACGCCTTACGCGTGAGATGAAGAGCGCCGCTAAGGAGCTGGACTTCGAGCGTGCCGCCGAACTGAGAGATATAATCATTACACTCAGCGGAGACTGAGTGATCGTGATACGGAGGATAGATTATAATGGCTGACAGAGATCTCGGCGGATTCGTGCATCTGCACCTTCATACCGAATACAGTCTCCTCGACGGTGCCATCAGGATCAAGGATCTTGGTGATCGTCTGAGTGAGCTTGGGATGAAGGCCTGTGCCATTACTGATCACGGGTCGATGTTCGGTGCCGTAGAGTTCTATAAGGCAATGGAAGCCAAGGGAATACATCCGATCATCGGATGCGAAGTATATGTTGCTCCGGCAAGCCGTTATGATAAGAGTGCAGTAAGAACGACTTCCGGGGATCCCGATAAGCCTTATAACCATCTGATACTTCTTGCTGCTGATAACGAAGGTCTCAAGAATCTTAACCGTCTGGTATCTGCCGGATATACCGAAGGGTTCTATCGTAAGCCCCGTATTGATACTGAGCTGCTGGAGAAGTGGCATGAGGGACTTATTTGCCTGTCAGGGTGTCTTGCAGGTAAGATCCCTACGCTTATACGTGAGGGCAGGATCGAAGAGGCTGAACGAGAAGCCCTGTGGTATGACAGCATCTTCGGAAGGGGCAACTATTATCTCGAGATCCAGAGTAATACACTGCCCGATCAGGGGATAGTAAATGCTTCGCTCGTCAGGATGTCAAATAAGACCGGCATCCCGCTTGTTGCTACGAATGACTGCCACTATCTGATGAAGGAGGACAGCAAGGTCCATGACGTATTGCTCTGCATGCAGACAGGTGCCAGATTGGGCGACCCTGACCGTATGCGGATGCTCACGGACGACTTCTATGTTAAGAGCGAGACAGAGATGAGGCAATTCTTTGCCGAGATACCTCAGGCTATCGAGAACACCGTTAGGATCGCCGGGAGATGTAATGCCGAATACGATTTCTCGACGATACATCTTCCTGAGTACGAGATCCCTCAGGGATTCAATGATAACAGAGAGTATCTGTCACATCTGACATATGATGGGCTTAAGAAGCGTTTTGAAGTAGTCGGCAGATTCGCCGACGAGGAAGCCTATATGAAGAGGGCCGAGTATGAGCTCGGGGTCATCAACAGTATGGGTTATACCGATTACTACCTGATCGTATGGGATTTTATCGCCTATGCCCGTAATAATGGGATCATGGTCGGCCCGGGTCGTGGTTCGGGTGCCGGCTCGCTCGTAGCGTATGCCATAGGGATAACCAACATCGATCCGCTCAGATATAATCTTGTTTTCGAGCGTTTCCTGAACAGCGAGCGTGTGTCGATGCCTGACTTTGACGTTGATTTCTGTTATGAGCGACGTCAGGAAGTGATCGACTACGTAACCCGTAAATACGGCAAGGAGAGAGTCGCACAGGTCATAACGTTCGGTACGCTCGCGGCACGTCAGTGTATCAGGGATGTGGCCAGAGTTCTGGACATACCGCTTCAGGTGACCGATAAGATAGCCAAGATGATACCGGAGAGCATCGGTATCACGATCTCGGCTGCCATGGAGATGAATGCGGAACTCCGCCATGAATATGAATCTTCCGATGATGTCAGGCGGATAATCGATATAGCCATGAAGCTTGAAGGTATGCCGCGTCATTCATCGACACATGCTGCCGGTGTCATAATCTCCGGTAAACCGATAACGGATATCGCCCCGCTTGCGGTCAACGATGAATCTCCGGTTGTCCAATTCGCGAAGGCTGACATAGAGAGTGTAGGCCTGCTTAAGTTCGATTTTCTCGGACTTCGTACTCTGACTGTCCTTAGGGATACGGCAGATATGGTCAGAGAGAATCACGGCGTGAACATTGATTTCGACAGGATACCATTCGATGATAAGGCCATATATGACATGATAGGGCGAGGCGAGACCATCGGTGTGTTCCAGCTTGAGAGTCGCGGAATGACATCCTTTATGAAGGAATTGAAGCCGGCGTCACTCGAGGATGTCATAGCCGGTATCTCACTTTACCGTCCGGGACCCATGGATCAGATCCCCAAGTATGTCGAATGCAAGAATAATCCTTCCATGATCAC
>OMQY01000167.1 GCA_900313405.1 uncultured Eubacteriales bacterium | reverse complement strand
GTATTATGAGCTCATAGTCCGTAAGGTCTTGAATGACGCCTGGGATTCCGAGACAGACGATACCAAGGACAAGGCGATCAATTACTGGTGGGGAATGACATCAGGCGTTATCGATATCTATCAGTGCGACATCATCCCGTACAGCACGCAGAAGATGGTCGCCGCTGCACGTAAGGCACTCATTGCCGATGTCGGGAATCCTTTCGACGGGGAACTGAGGAGCACGGACGGTATTATCAAGCCCGCCTTAAGCCCCAGGCTCACTAATGAAGAGATCATAAATATGGACTGGCTCAACGATAATATAGTCGGAACGATACCTACTTTCGATGAGCTGACGGAGACTGCTCAGAAGACGGTCAAAGCAAACGGCATCCCGCTTATTGTCAATGGAGATACATCCAAAGCATGAAGATCCTGGCCGTAGCAGATGTGGAGGATAATCTCCTCTATAACCACTTCAAGAAAGAGCGCACAGCGGGCGTCGAACTGATCGTTGCCTGCGGAGATCTCAGAGCCGATTACATGGACTACCTTATGACGATGGTCAACGTTCCCATGCTCTATATAAGGGGCAATCACGATGACGAACTCATCAAGAATCCTCCGCTTGGGGCTGTCTGCATCGAAGACCGTATATATAAGTATAAGGGCTACCGTTTCATGGGACTGGGCGGTTGCATGAGATATAACAACAGATCCGTCAATATGTTCACAGAGAAGGAGATGGCCGCCAGAGTCCTTAAGCTTACTCCTAAGGCCATCCTGTCGGGCGGTATCGATGTCCTGGTAACACATGCACCTGCCAAAGGATACGGCGACCTGACTGATCTTCCTCACAGAGGCTATGATATCTTCAACAAGGTCATGACCAGGTATAAACCCTCCTATATGCTCCACGGGCATGTCCATACGAATTACGGCCGGGTCAAGTCAGAGTACGAGCATCCGTCCGGTACCCGCATCGTAAACGCCTGCGGATATAAGATCATTGATCTTCCTGAGAAGAACTGACCCCCTTTAACAGTGTTACAAAGACACTGAACACGGGCCTTTATCACGATCAGGCATCTGTCTTTGTATCAGTGCCGTCTTCTTCGAAACGCTTCTGTCCCCATACCATCGATACGTCTTCTTCGCCTTCCAAGGCCGCTTTTACCCTGTCGATCGACTCCTCAAAGGCTGCGACTACATCCGGGTCAAAGTGCGTACCTGAACCCTCGCGTATTATTTCCATTACTTTCTCGATCGGCATGGACGGCTTATATACACGCTTAGCTGTCAATGCATCGAAAACATCCGCCACTGCCATAACACGCGCTGACAGCGGGATCTGCTCTCCCTTAAGCCCGGCCGGATAACCCGTACCGTCCCATTTCTCATGATGGCACAGCGCCAGATTCCTGGCCTCTATCAGATATCCTTCAGTGCTTGACACCTTTGTCATGGCCTGTTCGATGATCATGGCACCGGCAGTTGTGTGCTGCTTCATCTGTTCGTATTCTTCATCAGTCAGCTTCCCGGGCTTATTGAGCACCGCATCAGGCACCTGGATCTTTCCGATATCATGCAAAGGAGCGGAGTGAACAACATCAAGGATATAATCCTCTGTCAGGATATCGGGATAAAGACCTTTTTCCTTCATCCTGCGGAGAATGATATCAACATATGCTGCCGTCATTTTGATATGGTTTCCCGTCGACTTGTCACGGCTCTCAACAATATCGGCAAGAACGATGATCAGACCGTTCTGCATCCTGGTTATCGTCTCGTTCTTGGCCCGGATATCGCTCATATACTTGACCGTATCCTCTGTAGTCTTGGTGAACGCCTGATAAAGATTCTCTATCTCATCTCCGGTCTGGATATTAAGCCTTCTTATCCGACTGACATTATCTTCGATCGCGCCTTCATCGTTATAAGCAAATCTGTCAGCCGAATATGCCATACTGTTGACCGGCAGGATAATGTGATACTCGACGAGCCAGAGACCCGTCTCCAACATAAGGATGAAGAACCCGAGGAACAGTGATACCTGCTTGGCGATAAACTGATAACTGTCGGCCTTTATCTCAGTCATATCGATATCAACACAGACATAGCACAGACATTCACCCTTATCGTTATAGACCGGTTCATACACGGTCATGAGCCAGCCGTATTCATCATCCGTGATCTGTGAGTCGACGTTCTCCCCTTTAAGGAACTCTTCCAGATGATCGGCTATCGAATCGTCATACGGAACCAGTAATCCCGGAGGATCTGCTTTCTCTTCATCATCTCCGATTCCGTCAAGATCAAAGACTACATGACAGCCTTCCTCATCGATCCTGTAGATATAGATATACTCAACCCCTTCGTTACTGTCCCTGAGATCATAGAGCATTCTCTCGATCTCGTCATAACCGGGAGCACTTCTTCCTTCTTCGATATAATCGTCGACCATGTCGGGATCTATGATCTTAGAAGCCAACGCAGCTGTATTCTCTGCGATACTCTCGTGATTGTTACGGTTTATATCCTTGAAGAGCAGCGAACTGATCCCTATGGACAGTGCCGCTACGACAGAAAGCGATACCGTGATCAGGAGGATAAGCTTCCCTCTTAACGACACCTCTCTGCACTTACGCGAACGGAACATCTTGAGCACTTCAGATGACAACGGTGTCTGACACCATCCGGCAAAGTACAGTTTATTCTTGATCTCATCCGACAACAGTCTGATGACAACATATGCTATTACGATCGTGATCGCCTTATCATACAGATCTATGATCGTATCCGTCGCGAGCTGTGCCCTGAAGGAACTGATCTTACCGTCCTCATACATATCCCTGATAAACGGGATCGCGAGGCTCTCCTCAGAGAACCCGTACAGGAACCATGTGAGGATCGATCCTACGAAGCCGCCGATAAATGCCAGCGGGAAAATAAGTACTGCATACCCGCGGAAGCGTTTCAGCATCCCTCTTCTGGCAAACCCGGACGAGCAAACGGCTATCAGAACATTCAAAGTTGCATAGAAAAGCGAAGTGGGGTCACTATAACTTTTTGAGAAATTCGTTATCAGTCCGACACAGATACCCGGCAGTGCGCCGCCTAAGATAGAGGCAATAACGGTACCGATAGAATCAAGGAACAGTTTTATATCAAGTTGTTCAGCGATAAATGAGCCGAGTAAATTAACGGCGACCCCGCAAATGATCACCGCAAGGATCGTGAGATACTTAGGCTTACGCCCGGTAACGCCGGTGTTCATCATCTTATTCATAAAATATATTTTATCACATTATCGAGTGAATAAACAGACAAAGAGCCTGATCAGATGTCAGGCTCCGTTAAAGAAATAAGTCAAAACAGCTATCATCAGGAAGCTCAATACGACCATTACGATGACCATCCATACTATGCGGAGGACCTTCGCGATGTTCTTCCACATTATCTTGGCATCTTCCCTGGCCCGCTCGGCCTTTGTCATCTTTTTGCGGTTCTGGTCGACCGGACGATACATAAAGTGGCCGCATTTACTGCATACCGTTCTGTCTCCGTTCTCCAGACCACATCTTGGACACTTCATACTCTTGCTTCCTTTTCAGATCTCAATCTATTCTATACTATTATATCGAAAAATCGCTTCTTTTTATCAGCAACCTCTTCAACACTCTTAATATACCCGATCACGTCCTTGATGCTCGGGCATCTCTCGAGCCGGCCGCCTTCGAATGTCCTCTTGCTCATCGCACCGGCTCCGAACGAGAGAACATCGCGTCTGTCGCTCATCATCGCCACATTATATCTGCATCCGGTCCCCGGTTTTGCAAATCCGACATTCTCCAGTCCGTGTCCTGTATCTTTCTGCCTGTACATATAGTAAGGACCGTATCCTCTGCCTTCAAGGAGACTGTAAGCCTTCGTGAGCACGGTATCGATATCCCCTCTCGAACCGGTCCTGTCCAGCACATCAGCTTTATCCATAGATGCTCTCCTCTTCTTATAGAGCGTATGGACAGTTATATTGGCAGGGTCAAGATCCATGACCGCATCGAGCGACTCCAGGAGTCTCTCAGACGGCTCGTACTTGAGCCCGGCGATAAGATCCATATTGATTATGTCAAATCCCGTTTCGCGCGCCATATGATACGTTCTGACGGTATCAGACGATGTGTGTCGTCTGTTGAGCCTCGCCAGTGTCTCATCTGACATAGTCTGCGGATTAATGCAAAGCCTGTTAACACCTGCTTTGCGCATAGCTGTCAGCTTTCTCTTCGTGATGGTATCCGGTCTTCCTGCTTCTACGGTAAATTCCGTATCAGAGTCCATGGCGATCAGATCCCTGATCTTATAAAGAATCCGTTCCATCGCCTCATCATCGAAGACAGTCGGAGTCCCACCGCCCATGTAAACGGCAGATACTTTGGATGTGACGGCCGGTGCCACGAGTGAGATCTCCTTGATGAGTGCCTGCTCATATTCTGCGAGAAGTCCCATATGGTGACTTATATCACTCGAGACAAATGAGCAGTATTCGCAGCGCGAAGGACAAAAAGGAACTCCGATATAGATGCAGAGTGACTCCTTCGGGACGGTATCCAGTATCCGCTGCTCTTCCATATATGTCTTCACGGCCAGTTCCGCCTTATCAGGACGGACCAGGTACATTTGAGCCATCTTCTCTGCCTGTCCGACCTCACCTGCAACAAGGGTAGGTCTGATCCCGGTAAGACATCCCCATGGGAAACTGCGTGACGTAATATCGACGAGTAATCTGTAGAGAGTTCTTTTCACCTCCCGCTTGACGGGTATGTCTCCGGCAACGGCTCTTATCTCTTTATCATCACAAGACGCAATGACACTGTCCCCGTCAACAATACTCATGATCGTCAGATCATCAGCCTCTAAGCAGACTACACGGTTATTTGCCCGGTCTTCACTTATCCCGTCGTAAAAGAGTCTCAGAACATCACTGATACCGTAATAGTTATCATGTCCCCTAAGTATTACCTCAAGCATCGTCTTCCGTCCTTATGTACTTATGGAAGAAGTCTACATAGAAATTAGTGTGGATATGATAAGTATATGTTCCGCCTTCCTGGCCGTTAGCCTCCAGAAAAGCGTTATTGGCATCTTCCGAGAAACGGCTTATAAGATCAGGGATGAATCCCTCCTCCAGAGAAGCCTCGTAGTCATCCTGTGCCCTCATGTCTCTTCTTACGGCAGCGAATCTGCTGTCGCCAAGATAATCGTAGAATTCCATTCCGAGAGCTTCAGCATATTGAGCGACATCCGAATAAAGATGGATGAATATATAAAAGTATCCTGCATATCTGAAGTCGGGCCTTGTTGACGAGATACAAGACAGGACCGCGATCATGTTGCAGTCATATTCACGTGCATAACCTTTGGCATGGCTGATCTCATGACAGAGTGTTATCGGGAATTCAAGTATATCGAGATAATCTGTATTAACATTCGCTTCGCCGAGCAACACGGAATAAACCCCGGTAATATCGGTATAGCTCCAGAGGTTGCTTAAAGACACGGCCTTGGCTCTGATATAGTTAGGACTCATATCCAGTCCGTAGGTATCGGATACGGCATTAACTGTCCCATTGGCATCGTAAACACATTTCTCGAAGCTCGTATTCATATGAGCTACTCCGAGATAATCCTCACCGAGCTTCGACCTGGCAGACAGCATTCCGGCATAGGCCCAGTTAAGAGTATCGACATAATCCTGATAGTCAGTACACTCCTCGAGATCGAGCTTCTCCTCAACGGACGTCCTGTTGTAGTTGATCCCGTGCATCAGTTGATAAACAGTCATCAGAACGATAGCGACCACGAGAAGCCATGAGACTGTCTTAAGGACTGATGTCAGGTATTCCCTCTGCTTCTTTCCCGTCAGCATCAGACGGATAAAGCTGAATATAAACCATACTGTAAGGATAACTGCCATTATCGCGATCACCACCAGCAGATTCTCCGAGACGGATACCATCCAGAAGTTACTGAACGAATTAAAGGCGAAGGCTACCACAGGAAAGATCTTCGCGCAGTAAAAATCCGCCGACATGCCCGTGATCGCCCTCTGCGGCCAGTAGGTTACTATCCCCAGTAGAGCAGCTGCCAGGATAATAAAGATGATCCTTTTAATATGTTCTCTTACGTAGGATCTCAGGCTCTGTTTATAGGTCTGTCTCATATCAGTTGCCCGTCACCTTGAAAATGAGCGCCAGCAGTCCGTAAATGATCGGTTGATGAACAATATAGATCACAAGCGCATGCCTTCCCAGAAACTCGATCGGCGATGCGATCTTCCTGACCGCCTCCGGTCTGTCCGGAAGCTTCGACTTTTTGTCAGAATATGACGCCCTTCCTATGGCGGCACCGACAAAGAATATGCCGAGCCACGGGAATATCGGCAGATAATCCGCCATTGTCGGCATCCCCTGTATTGAGAACCCTATCGGCAGGAACAGCATATTATCCGTACAGTGATCGAAAAGCTTGATATACCGTCCGATCATCATTATGCATAAGCCGCTCATACCCATGAGCATGTTTGTAAGCTCCGGACTGATACTCAGCCGTCTCTCGATAAAAAGGACCAGAGAATAGATAAAGATACCAAAAGTGATAAGGTGAAGAACGTTAAATAGGATGAGTGATTCGATCCCGGTGATCTCCTGAACGATATATGAACCGATCGTGAATGCCGTTGCAACGGCAAGCATCTTCAGCCCGCGCCGGATATTATTCCTCGAAAAGGTACAGCAGATGCCTGACACTCCAATAAAGAGCACCAATACGATCGGGTGAACGAAAACAATATAAGCTTTGCCGGACAGATACGCGAAGGCATTCTTACCGAACTCGTATCTCACATCCCAGGAGAAATGTATAAACAGCATGGACAAGATAGCGATCCCTCTTAAGAAATCAAGTTCTACAGCACGCTGTCTCTTCTCCAAGATCCTTATCTCCTTTACTTATGTCTAGTCCACATTTTAACACATATATAACAATAAAAAACTCGGGAGCATTCGCTCCCGAGTAATAAGTCTTCATTTTGCCTTAGGATCAGGCTGCTGTATAAACGATCTTGGCATTTGTTATAGGATATGCCGTTCCGTCGTTATAGTGAGCAGTTGTACTTCCGTTGGTCTGGATATCGAATGAACCGCCGTTGAAATGAGGGATCCAGAAAGTGCCTTCATATACAAGCTGAACAGTACCGGGATTACCATACTCGTAGTTATAACCGTCTACAAATACGAATCTGTAATGGAACAGTCCGGAAGACTCGTCAAAGTAAGTCTCATCCTTATCGAGGTAGATGTTCCATTTAACATCGCCGCTGTTATTCCTCATCTGCTCAAGTGTAAATGCAGCTGTACCGTTAACCATAAATGTCGACTCGGAAGGTTCGATCATATATGTGACAGTTGTGCCTGCTGCAATATTCCTCTGGGTATCTCTGAGAACCATATTCTCGAGAGCCTGAGCATAGAGCTGAGCATAGTCTGTTGAATCATTTGCATTATAGACTCTGTAGTAAGAATCCTTGATCGCGATCATCAATGACAAGAACAGGCTGCTGATGAGCGCTATTATTGCAATCGCGAGCATAAGCTCTACGAGAGTAAATGCTCTTTTGTTTTTACGCTTAGATACACATCTCATAATAAACTCTCCGCTGTCCTTTCATCAGTTATAGTCACGAACCTTATGGTTGCAATACGTTCCATCATCAAACTGATATCTGCAGTAGTAAGCTGTAGAACCGGCATGTCTGTAAAGATTGATGTAGCCATAGTGATGGCAAGCTGTGCAGTAGAAAAGGTCACTGCTCGGAGCATAGAAGAATGTCGTTCTGTTATCGGCATATGTCATGCTCTCACCGTATCCGTATGTGGCTGCTGCATTGTAGGCACCGTAGTCGGAGGCACCTGTTGTCTCTCTCCACTGATAGACAGTCATATCAGGAACATTAGCAGGGCTTGCTGCATAGTCCATTGTCGTCGTCGTTCCGCCGCTGCTCCTGATAGCGTTGGCAGATGCATCACTGTATCTGTCAGCAACTGAAAGATTGGAATATGTGGCGATCTTAGTAATAGTCTTCTCGTAGTTTGTATTACCTACTCTTGAATAGATCGAGGTGTTCGTTGAATAACCCATTGTTGCAATGAATCCATTCATGATCATTGTCGAAGCGATAGCCAGGATAGCAACAGCCAGCATTACCTCAAGCAATGTAAAACCCTTCTTGGAAGAACGCTTAAGAATTCTCTTCATACTTCCCTCCTACTTAGAAATTATGATCTGCAAGCATCTGCTCACTTGCCTGGATGCCTTGTGTCATCTTATTCTGTGACTGTTCAACGTCCGACTGACCGGACTTGGAACCGTTATAGATCTCTACTGCATTGAAAGTAACTACGCTAGCAAGCAGAATGATAATAGCGATAACCATTACCATCTCGATCAATGTAAAACCCTTCTTTGTCTTGTTGATCTTACGCATTGAATACCTCCAAGTAAGCACACATACTTACACGTACCCTTTATTACTATTATCATTATACAGGGATTCACGGAAATTTCAATGACAAATTCACATTTTGTTTAAAATTTGTACAAAAATTCTGAGAACTCCCGATCAGCCGTCCGGCCGGAGTAAAAAAAGACAAAAAAAGAGTGGGAGGAAACCCTCCCACTCTCCTTTTTGAAGTTAGCACTTATTATGTGTTAGCATCGATCTCGTTAACGAGCTCTGTGATAGCATCATTGTGAGAATCAACGGAAGATGTAGCACTCTTAGCCTTGTTGAGGTATGTACCGATGTTCATAACGAGAACTGCAGCAAGGATAACGATGATAGCGATAACGAGTACCATCTCAATAAGTGTAAAACCCTTCTTGGACTTCTGAATCTTCTTCATTGTAAAAATCCTCCTATAGATTTTTTAAGTTTGTAGCTTAAGTATAACACCTTTTCAGAATTGTGCAATACCTTTTTCAAAATTTCTTCACATTTTTTCACAATTTATTGTAAATCGTTCAAAATGTGAACGGATCCCCCTTATTCCAGGAGCCGATCGGCCGCCTGGAGAGGGTTTTCCCATTAATCCTCCGGAACCTCTGCAGGCTCTTCATTACCTGCAGGGACGTCACCGTCTTCGTTGATATTACCGGAATCTGAATACTGCAGACCAAGGACAGTGCCAAGATCATAAGTATCAAGCAGCCACTTGAGGATCGAGCTGGAGTAATATGTAGCGAACGGTCTCTCAGAAGCCTGAACGTCCTCAGTAACAGGCAGGATTCCATACCAGCCGCTGTTCTCATTTGTAACAGGATACAGAGGCAAGCCGATAAGACCAACATTATGTGTAGGTGTATTACCGTTAAATGTGATATAAGGCTTGTCGAGATCCGGATCGGATACACGGTTAACGAGCTGAGCAGAATAGAAATCGATCTCAGCTGTCATTGTGAGATAACCGACCTTGTCCTCTACATTGATGGAATTGATCTTGATAGCCTGAGGATCGAGCTTCTCGATCTGAGTCAGAGAAGCGATAAATCCGTCATAACCGATCAGCTGTGCATTGTCAGGCTCACCGAAGATAGGTGTATAGAGCGAAGCGGACTCTGTATTAGCATTGCCACGGCCTGCATTCTCCTGACTTGAAACGGAAGACTCGATTCCTTCCTGTACTCTTCCCCACCACTCTCTGAACTGCTCAACAGAGTTAGGATCTGTGAGATTGAACTTAGGTACGAGGAATCCGTCTGTTGTAGAGTATGTGACTGATACTCTCTTAACCTTCAGGATGTTAGGAGATACTGTGCCGTCAGGCAGGATAACGGAAGGCTGATTTACATCGGATACACCTGCTGCTACGAGATAAGGGCAGTTGTTGTCCTCAAAGATCTTCATGATGTACTGCTCGAGCGCCTCAGAATTGAGCTGAGCGATGAATGAAGTCTCGATATCCTTGATCTGTCCGTTAAGGATCTCAAGCTGCTGTCTGTTCTGCTCGTTCTTCTCGATCATCTGGTCGAGATATGCCTGCTGATCTTCAAGCTCATTCTTCTCATCGATCAGTTCGGACTGCTTATCCTTCAGAGGATTGAGAACGAACATCTGAAGTGCAAAGATCGCAATAATAAGTACTATGGCGATCATCAGGAATCTTTCTCTGTTAGATAAATTACCCATTATGATTCACCTCCGTCTGTCTTCTTGTAATAGAGTTCGATGTTGGTATCTGAGCTTGCAGTACCGGTGATAGCATCGTTGTCGAGGATGGTCTGGAAGTCCTCATCGCTCACGCGTACACCATCAATAAGTACATAAGAGAGTTCATATGTCTCGGAACCCTGTGTAGCTGTCTTGATAGTATCGAAGGAATATCCCTCACCCGGGATCAGGTAATAGCCGTTATTCTCAGCATCACCGATCTCAGTTACACCGATAGCCGTAATAGCATCACCCTCGAGGTATCTCTTAACTGTAACATGGATGTCGGATGTGAGTGTAGCCTGGATCGAGAATGTGTAGTAAGTATCGATCAGGTTAACGTATCCTGTAGTCTCGTCAACAGCATTCTCAAGATTATAGTGATCAACGGAAAGCTGTGTAACACTTGTGAACAGGTTGGACTTCTGCAGGAGGTTTACGAACTCGGCTGCATTGTAGTAATTAAATGTCTCACCCGTGATCGTTACGGATGCACCGTTAACGATATAGCTTGAAACATATGCATCATTAGGGATGTTAGCCTTGATGAGGTTAGCGATCTCAACCTTTGCAGGGTTTACTTCGTCAACTGTATTTCTCATCTCACCCAAAGCGTACAGGTACTGAGTCTTCTCAGAGATCTCATTCTGAAGCTCGGCATACTCTGCTTCGAGATTGTTGTACTCCTCGCCCTGGAGATCCTTCTTGATATCCTTGATATCATTCTTGACCATCTGATTCTGGATAGCAGCAAAGGCGATCAAAGCTACCATAACCAGAACTACAGCTGCAACGGCGATCGCAACATAGGCGAACATTCTTGCCATCTTGGCTGCCTTTTCCGTGAACTCGGAAAAGAAGTTCATGTCTTTCTTGGAAAAATCCTTTTTGGAACCGAAAACTGGCATTTCCTTACCCCTCCTTACTCTTCACGAATAAGAGCGCCGCAGCAGTTGATGAACTGAGGAAGCTCAAAATTCTTAGGTCCCTGAACAGTGCTTAATGTGTTCAGTACCTCAACCTGTGTTGCAAGCTGGCGAGAAAGCTCTTTGTCGATCTTCTTGTAGCCGGCACCGGATCCGTAGAGCAGGCATGTACCGATATTGTCGATACGGAACTTGCTTATGGAGAACTGAGCCGTACGTGATACAGCATCAACAAGGTTCTTGAAGTATGCGTTAACAGCACTCTGAAGCGAAGGGTTCTCCGCTACTGTCTCGTGCCATACATCGATATCTTCTACAGGTACGGAGCTGTCAGAATCACTCTTTGTGATGTTAAGACGTCTTGCCAGAGAAGACTGATTGTCTCCGCCGCCCTGCATCTTCTTAACAGACTCTGCAACCTGACGGATATTGCCGTGACCGAACTGCAGTCTTCTGGACAGGAGCGGGAAGCCCTTATCGAGAACAGTAACTGTAGTTGTCTTGTCGCCGAGCTCGATGAGGAGCAGTGTCGACTGAGCAATATTGATGTTTCCGTTAATGATACCGGAATTGAAGAGCTTCCTGATGGCATTAGGATTAACGTCCAGTGCAACAGGAGTCATATCCATGTTCTTGATGAACTCACGGTACTCAGTAACCGTATCGGCAGGAACAGCCGTAGCTCTTACCTTGATCTTCTCGGCATTTGTCTCTTCATCGACTGTCTTGCCGTATACAAGGTAGTCAATAACCATATCTCTGTTATTACCCTGACCCATGACTTCGTACTTAACCATATCCTTCAGCTGCTCACCCTTTACCTTAGGGAGCTCAAGGTCTCTCGTATGAACGAAGGAACCCTCTGTAGTGATGATGATATTCTTCTGTCTGATGTCGAGTCTTGCAAGAGCGTGCTTCATAGCCATGATGATACCGAATGCATCGGATATGGCACCGTCTTCAATTGTCTCTGCCTCGAGAGGAACGATACCGACCTTCTCAAGTGTTATGGTTCCTGTCTTGCGGTTATAGCCGCCGACAGCAAGCTTCAAGTCAGAACTGGATGTGTCGATTACCAGATCCATTGAACCTTTTCCGAATGATGATAAATCCATTTATAGTCTCCTTTCGATTAAGTGTCTTTATCCGACGAACTGTGCCATTGTGAAGATAGGCATTGCAATAGCACCAACAGTTGTACCGACGAGGATAGCCATCAGGATGAGCATGATAGGCTCAAGAGCTGCTGTCATCTTTGTCGTAGCTGCGTCCGCCTCATCCTCGAAGAAGTCAGCGGCTTTATCAAGGATAGTATCAAGAGTACCTGACTCCTCACCGATAGCTACCATAGCGTAGATCATAGGAGGGAACTCAGTGATGTTCTTGATGGACTTGGACAACTGTGTACCTTTACGAATCTCAACTCTCGCATCAGCCAGCTTCTTCTCGAGAACTACATTATCAAGAGAAGCAGCAGTGATCTCAACGGCAGTGAGTACCGAGATACCGGACTTAAGGAGTGTGGATATCGTTCTGCAGAACATAGCTGCGGCGTTCATCTTAGTTGCTTTACCGACTACCGGCATCTTGATCATAAGGTTATCCCAGGCGTAATGTCCTTTCTCGGACTTCTTCCAGGTCTTAAATCCGAATACGAGACCTGCAACGACAATCGCATAAACGTACCAGAATTTAACCAGTGAATCGGATATTGCCATAACAACCTTAGTAAGCGTAGGAAGATCTCCGCCAAGGTCCTTGATCGTCTGAGCGATACCGGGAACCAGGAATGTAAGAAGACCAACCGTGATCGCGATAGTCAGGAAGAAGAGGATCTTCGGGTAGACCATCGCAGAAGAGATCTTGTTCTTCAACTTTGACTGCTTCTGGAAGTGTTCGGCAAGTCGGCCCATAACCTCGTCAAGACGACCGGATTCCTCACCTGCAGAGACCATACTGATCATGATGGCAGGCAGAGCATCCTTCTGGTCCTTGAAGGCGTCCGACAGTGTGCGGCCCGACTGAATGGACTCATAAATATCACCGACAACCTTCTTGGCACGCTTTGAATCAACCTGCTGATAAAGCATATCAAGGGATCTGATGATGGTAATACCGGCTGAAAGCAGAGCAGAAAGCTGTCTGGAGATAAGAACAAGTTCCTTCGTATTCAGCTTCTTGCTGCCGATTTCCATATTTAAGAGACCGGGGCCCTTATCAAGTTCAACCGACAATACAAACTTACCGTCGCCTTTGAGCTTACGTGTTGCCTCAGCTATGCTGCCGGCATCAAGTACGCCCTCAGACTTCTTGCCTGCGCTGTCGATAACCTGATATCTGAAATTAGGCATATCGCTATTCCCTCCTATTTAGTATTTTACTGGAAATCCAGATCTCCGAAGAGAGGACTGTTGGCAGGTCCGCCAACGTTGTTGATGTATCTCTTGAGATCATCCGGGAAGCGGCATCTTGCAAGAGCCGTCTCTCTGGAGATGATCTTACGCTTAACAAGCTCTGCGAGATAGAAGTCCAGAGGACACATTCCAACCTGGAGGCTTGTTGCAAGAGCGCTGTCGATCTGGTATGTCTTACCCTCACGGATATTGTTCCTGATAGCATCATTAGCGATCATGATCTCGAATGCGGCACATCTGCCTCCGGCGATCTTAGGAACCAGAGTCTGACAGATAACGGCTACGAGAATGGAGCCGAGCTGAACTCTGATCTGATCCTGCTGATGAGGAGGGAAAACGTCGATGATACGGTTGACCGTATCAGATGCGCTGGATGTATGCAGTGTCGACATAACAAGGTGTCCCGTCTCAGCAGCGGTGATAGCGGTACTGATAGTATCAAGGTCACGCATCTCACCTACGAGGATAACATCAGGATCCTCACGGAGAGCGGCACGGAGAGCATTAGCGAAGGAAAGTGTATCCTCGTGGATCTCTCTCTGGTTGATCATAGCCTCACCATGCTCATGGAGATACTCGATAGGCTCCTCGAGAGTAAGGATATGACACTTCTTAACACTGTTGATGTGTCCGACCATGGCAGCCAGTGTCGTAGACTTACCGGAACCCGTAGGACCGGTAACAAGGATAAGACCACGAGGCTTCATGGCAAATTCCTTGAATACCATAGGCAGACCGAGTTTCTCACAGGTAGGGATCTCGTTAGTGATCGTTCTGGCTGCAAGAGCAAAAGAGCCGCGCTGCTTAAAGATGTTACATCTGAAACGGCTGTAGCCCGCGACAACGTACGAGAAATCTATCTCGCCCCTCTCATTCAAGTACTGCTGTCTGGACTTGTCGATCATTGACTTGCACAGGAATTCTGTATCTGCGGGAGTCAAGATCTGTCCGCTCAGCGGCATAAGTTCACCACTGATACGGATCATCGGGGGCAGACCGACTGTGATGTGCGTGTCAGAAGCACCTCTTCTGACTGCCTCAGTCAGTATCGCCTCCATCGTCAAGCTGAATTCTTCCACTTATATAACCTCCTTGTTTAACCGTCAATTGAATATGCTACTCTGTTCATCTCATCGATGGTCGATATACCTTCGAGAACGAGGGCAGCGGCAGAGTCGGCAAGCATCTGTGTGCCTTCCTTGACAGCGAGCTGTCTCATCTCTTCCTCTGAAGCTCTCTTCTCAAGGAGCATCTTGATGCCCTTGGTCATAACAACGATCTCATGGATGGCAATACGCCCCTTATAACCGGAACCGTTACAGTCTGTACATCCCTCACCGCGGTAAAGCTTCTGACCGGGTTCAAGATGCAGCTTCTCGATCTCGTATTCTTCGGGTTCATATGCAACTCTGCAGCTTGTGCAGATACGACGTACAAGACGCTGGGATACAACGCCGACAAGAGCGGAGGATACCATGTAAGGCTCGAGACCCATATCGATAAGACGGTTGATGGAAGATACCGCATCGTTGGTATGGATCGTACTGAAAACCAAGTGTCCCGTGATAGCTGCTCTCATAGCGATCTCGGCAGTCTCACCGTCACGGATCTCACCGACCAGGATGATATCAGGGTCCTGACGGAGGATGGATCTGAGGCCGCTTGCGAATGTCATTCCGGCCTCTGCATTAACCTGTACCTGATTCAATCCAGGGATCCT
>OMQY01000105.1 GCA_900313405.1 uncultured Eubacteriales bacterium | reverse complement strand
TTGTTACGGAGGACATGATGAGTCCGACATAGTCTGTGTAAACGATCTGATCCTCTTCAGGTACGGACTCGTTGTAGTCGTCGATGCAGTCAACGATGTGGTCCTTATCCTCGAAGCTGTCAGCATAGATATCGATACCTGTCGGCTTATCAAAATCGACAACACCGAACGTATACATATTCTGATCATATGTACCGTTAGAGATATAGACATCATAGATGGCGGCGAGCTCCTGGTCGCCCAACTGAGAGATCGTTGTATCAAGAGAAGCAGCGAGTTCATCCTCGGTCATTTCCGACAGATATGCCGTCATCTCTTCACCGTACTGGGACATGATCTGGACCATGAAATTGGCCTTCTCCTCATTCGACATGGACTCGACGAATGTCTTCGTATCTTCTGCCTTCTGTGCCTCATCAGCAGCGGAGAAAGTAATACCCGTCAATACATTGACATCCGGATTCTCTCTCTGAGCCGTAACAACAGGGGACTCATCCGTTCTGGAAGCAATATACTTTGTGAGCTCTCTTGTGTAAGCGAGGTCACCGTTGATGGTGTAGTCGGCATCCTCATTCTGACGGATGATACCGCACACATTGAGCTCGAGCATATCTCCGACCATTCCCGAGAGTGCTGCTCTGTTGCCGTCAAGGGAGTCAAAAGTTCCGTCCTCATTCTCTGTGTAGAGTTCAGCCTGAGGGAGCAGATAGAATGTCTGATCCATCATCTCTTCATATGTAAATGTGTGCTCCTCGATATCGATCTCCTCGCCGACCTCTAGAAGTTTCAGCGAATTGGCAAGTTCAAGATAGCCGCTCTCGGGCAGATAACCGAGAGTATAGAGATCGATGATGGACATCTCACCCCTGGAATCAAGAACGACAACTACATCATTGAATTCTTCGGGCCAGTGACCGTAAACAAGATCGTAGTTGTCAAAGACCATCTGATTGATGCCTTCTCCGCCTCTTCCGGGACTAAGCTCAGCAAAAGAAGCTCCGCCCATATTCATCGTATATGTAGTAGTATCGGATTGCATCGTAGCATTCATAGCACCGGTAAATGAACCGTCTGTATTAATGAATACACCCTCAGGATCATAAGCATATATATCGAAAACAGGCGAATACTCATAGACAACGCCGTTCTCACCGATATACTTGTTGATCTCGGAATCCTCGTTATCGATATACTTCTTGAAAGCCTCAAGGTTATTCTCGGAAATAGAGGAATTCATCTGGGACATCATGCTGAGCCATCCGCCTCTGGAATATACCTTGTCGGGATCACGATCTTCATCGACCGGCTCTTCCTCACGTCCTATCGTGAACATCGATGAGAGATCCATGCCGTACGCATCGATGGAAATAGGATAAGAAGCCATCGTATCCTTCTGGATATATTCGATATAGTTGTTAACACCCGTAGAGATGGCAAGGATCAGAGCGATACCGATGATACCGATGGAACCGGCAAATGATGTCAGTATCGTTCTTCCCTTCTTTGTTCTCAGATTGTTAAACGACAGTGACAGGGACGTCAGGAAGCCCATCTTGGACTTGCTCTGATTCTTATCCTTGACCTTGCCGGCAGCCTCGGCCTCGGCAGCAACTGTCTGCGGATCGGGCTCGTAAGGATTGGAGTCACCGATGATCTCACCGTCCTGGAGCTTGATTATCCTGGTCGCATACTGAACGGCGAGCTCAGGGTTATGTGTGACCATAACTACCAGACGATCCTTGGCAACTTCCTTAAGAAGATCCATGACCTGGACGCTCGTCTTTGTATCAAGAGCGCCTGTAGGCTCATCTGCAAGGAGGATGTCCGGATTGTTGATGAGAGCTCTGGCGATGGCAACTCTCTGCATCTGACCGCCGGACATCTGGTTCGGACGCTTATGCATATGCTCGGCAAGTCCTACCTTGGTGAGAGCTTCCTTGGCTCTGTTACGTCTCTCCTTCTTGGATACGCCGGAGATCGTAAGTGCCAGCTCTACATTGGCCAATACCGACTGGTGCGGGATCAGATAGTAGTTCTGGAAAACGAATCCGACCGTATGGTTACGATAAGAATCCCAGTTCTTGTCCTTATACTTGTCTGTCGGAACCCCGTTGATTATGAGGTTACCGCTGTCGTATCTGTCGAGACCTCCGATGATATTAAGGAATGTTGTCTTACCGGATCCGGAAGGACCTAATACGGCAACAAACTCATTGTCACGAAGGTTTACAGATACACCGTTGAGGGCGTTCTGAACGAGATCGCCCGTCTTGTACTGCTTTACGATGTTCTTGATCTGAAGCATTTTATGTCTCCATTCCTTTCATTCGTACCCTTATCCCCACTTAGAGCACTCAAACTTAACCTCACGTATTATATTGGACAAGCTCTTAAAAATCACTAAGCAATTATTAAGATTTGTTAAAGAATGCCATTAATGACAACGTTTACTATATAATCAATCGGCAACAACTATTCGGGAGATCTTAAGATGAAATACGGACTTGTCATGGAAGGCGGCGCGATGCGCGGACTGTTTACAGCCGGCGTCATAGACGTCTTCATGGAAAACAATATAGAATTCTCAGGTGCCGTCGGCGTATCGGCCGGTGCCGCCATAGGATGCAACTACAGATCCCGTCAGCCCGGAAGAGCCATCCGTTATAACACGAGATTCGTTAAGGAGTGGCGTTACAGGAGCTACCGCTCCCTCTTACTTACCGGAGACCTCTACGGCGCCGACTTCTGCTACCATAAGATCCCGGAGGAACTCGACCTCTTCGATACTGACGCCTTTGAGAATAATCCGATGGACTTCTACGCCGTATGTTCTGACCTCGAGACAGGGAAGCCCTATTACGCTCCGCTTACGACCGGCGACCGTAAGGACTGCGAATGGATCAGAGCCTCCGCCTCCATGCCGCTGGCATCCAGGATCGTCGAGATCGACGGCCGTAAATATCTTGACGGCGGCCTCACGGATTCGATACCGCTGGAATTCATGGAAAGACAGGGCTACGAGCGTAATGTCGTCATACTGACCCAGCCCCTCGGCTATGTTAAGAAGCCCTACAAGATAATGCCTGCGATCAGGGCTAAGTACCGTAAGTATCCTGCATTCATCGAAGCGACCGGGAAGCGCTACCTGATGTATAACTCAGAGATCAGCTACATAGCAGAGCGTGAAGCAGAGGGCGCCGCATTTGTTATCAGGCCCCCTGAGGCATTGAATATCAGCCCGCTGGAGCATGATCCCGATCAGATGCGCCGTGTCTACACTCTCGGACGTGATGCAGGTGTAAGTGCCCTTGCAGGTGTTCGCGAATTCATGGGGCTTAGTCCGCGCGCCTGATCTCCGGCCGCTTACAGAAGCGCCTTGACCTCATCCATACGGTCAGCAAGACGGTCACCGTACAGACCGAAGTCTTTTTCCTTGTAGTTCCAGTATGCACGGCCGATTCCGGCTTTGGATAATGCTGCATTGATATTCTTAAGCCATGAGATCGTGTCATCAGCAGAAGCAAGCTCGATAACACCGTACTCACCGCAGTAGAGCGGAATATTGCGTGCCTCGGCGGTGGCGACGGCCTCCTCGAATATCTTCGAGAAGAATTCGGGGCCGTGTACCGCGAGAGCATCTCTGTCGATGGCGCCCGCTAACTCGGGAGGCAATTCTTTGAGCATCTTATCAAGGACGTCCATCGGAACGGGGTAGTTTACTCTGAAGTCTGTAGGCATTCCGCCTACCCAGTATGCGCCCTGGTGGGTGAAGATCATGGGCTCGTAGCAGTGGAATGTATATGCAACCTTGGGATCATCGGTCTTTGCGAGACCCGGAACGCTCGATACGGCGTTATAGCAGACTCCGCCGAAGATAACCCATGTATCGGGAGCTTCTTCCCTGATCACGGAGACAGCCTTAAGAGCGATAGCGTTCCATGATTCGGCAACACTCGGCATAACGATCTCATTGAGGAGTTCATAGGCAACTATATCGGAATCGGAAGCGTAGCGGCGTGCGATCGTTCTCCACAGGTCGTAGAAACGCTGCTGATCAGCATTGTTACTGAAGAAAGCTTCCTTATCATCCTTATCGAGAGGATCAAAGGAATAACCGTATGTCTTATGAAGATCGATGATCATGTGAAGACCGTTATCCCTGCACCAGGTTACACACTTGTCGAGGTACTCGTACCCGTCTGTCTTGGCGGAGCCGTCCTCGTTCTCGAGAACAAAGTAGTCGATCGGAACTCTTACGTGATCAAGTCCCCATGATGCTATGATCCGGATATCTTCCTCTGTGATAAATGTATCAAAGTGATTCCTGTCGTACTTATCGAACTGCGACAGCCATCCTCCGAGGTTGATCCCCTTTGTATAACCTTCCATTGTTCTCATGGTGCTTTCCTCCTGCTGATCGATTACAGGGCGGATAATACATTTTTCGATGGGAGGTTAATATCGAAAACCTGTCTTTTTTGACAGATTCTTTGTTAAATATCATCCGCGGTCGACAATGATCCTTATACTGTCGCCGCCGTCTTTGCCGCGAAGGGAATGAATGTCAGTTGTCAGACGATCGACTATCTCGCTGTCGTCGATAGGAAGATCGTAGGGAACCGTAAGTTCAAAGATGATCCTGTTCTCATTCTGTCCGCGTATCAGTCGGAAATCGTGAACAGTGATCTCGGGATCGATCTTCGACGCCATGATGATCGTCTGTTCCTTAAGGTAATTGATCTCATCGTCATCGTTGATTATCGGATCCATATGGATGGTGATCTCGCCTACTATCCCCGCGTCCATTATTTCCTGTTCAAGAAGATCCACGACTTCGTGTGCATTGATGAATCCTATCTCATAGGGCATCTCGACATGCAGCGATGCGAATGTCCGCCCGGGGCCGTAATCATGTATGCGAAGATCATGGACTTTCTTTATCTCAGGGTGGGATAACGCCATGTCCGTGATCTTCCCGACCGTTTCCTCGGAAGGAGCTTCGCCCAATATCAGCTCGATCGTCTCTCTCGCTGATGTGATACCCGACCAGATAACAAGAAGCGCTACGGCTGCACCCGCGTAACCGTCGATATTGATGTCGGCGGTGAGCTTAACGATAACGGATATAAGTGCCACCCCGGTCGTCATACAGTCGGCCATGCTGTCCTTGGCGGTAGCCATCATGGCGGCGGAATCTATCTTACGGCTGACCTTGATATAGAAGTGCGACATCCACATCTTAACGGCGATAGTACATACGAGGATGATTATCGTATATATACTGACATCGAGCGAAGAACCGTGGATGATACTGTTAACGGAAGTCTTCAGGAGTTCGAGTGCCACTGCTATTACTGCCGCAGCTACTATGAAGCCTGACACATATTCGATCCTGCCGTGCCCGTACGGGTGCTCCCTGTCGGCACGCTTGCCCGACAGCCTGAAGCTCACCAGCGTGATCACCGACGAGACAGAATCGGACAGGTTATTAACGGCATCACCGGCAATAGATACGGAATGCGATATGAGACCGACGATCAGCTTGACTGCCGACAACATGATATTGCAGCATATGCCCACGATACCGGCAAGCACGCCGTAACGCTGACGCACTTCGGGATTAGTTACATTATCTCTGTCTTTAACGAAAAGCTTTATCAACAGATTCTCGAACATCGACCTATCCCCTCTTTAGTCCGGATTAACAGCAATTATAGCACATGTGTGAGTAACATGTTTCTTTTGTTTAAGGCACACTGGTGATATAATCCCGTCAAAACACGGAGAAAAACTATGGGAAACAAAGATAACAAGACAGCCAAACTTCACAGACACCATATGTCGGTCAAATGGCATGACATAGTAAGGAACGACAGCGACATTCCGGCAACGGGATCCGAACTCAAGGAGAAGACCTCGCTCGTCGGCAGGATCGGAAGCATGCTCTTATCCGTCGGAACCAGCGCCTGGCGTGTAAGAGCCGCCATGAACAAGGTCTCACGTGAACTCGGTATATCATGCAACGCCAACATCGGCCTGCTGACCCTTACGTTTACCTGTTTTCACAAAGAGAATCACTACAGCCAGACCATAAGTCTTCCCAATACCGGTATCAACACTGACAAACTGATGGATCTCGAGGCATTCCTCGACGGATTCCACGAGTACGCTTCACAGTATTCCGTTGAACAGATCCACAACATACTCGATAAGATAGATGCTAAGAAGCATAATTACAACACATGGCAGACAGCCCTCGCTGCAGCCTTCGCCTGCTGTGCATTTACATTCCTGCTGGGCGGAGGTGCCGTCGAGATGGTCGGCGCCTTCCTGGGTGCCGGCTCCGGATGTTTTGTCAGGAAACTCCTCCTCGACCGTAAGATCAGCCTGCTCCCCAACGTCGCGATCGGTGTCGCCGTCGCATACGTTATCTATGTGGCCGCCATACTCTTCGGTGAACATTTCTGTGATCTCGCATCGACTCACCACGCCGGTTATATCTGCGCCATGCTCTTCATTATTCCCGGATTTCCGCTGATTACAGGCGGCATCGACCTGGCGAAGCTGGACCTCAGATCCGGCCTCGAACGCATCACTTATGCCATACTGATAATTACAGTCGCTACAATGGTCGGCTGGGTCGCCGCCATGATCTTCGATTTCAATCCCGCTGACTTCCCGGAACTGTCGATATCCACACCTATGCTGATCCTGTTCAGGACGATCGCCAGCTTTGTCGGAGTCTACGGTTTCTCGCTTATGTATAACAGCACTCACAAGATGGCGCTGACTGCCGCCTGTATCGGGACTGTAGCAAACGTACTGAGACTTCAGATAATGGATGCTTTCGATATACATATTGCTCTGGCGGCATTTATATGTGCCACTATAGCGGGACTTCTCGCTTCAATAGTCGACAGGCATATCGGTCTTCCGAGGATATCACTTACCGTTCCGTCGATCGTCATTATGGTTCCCGGACTGTTCATGTATAAGGCGATCTACTACATAGGACTCAACGACATCAGCACCGGAAGTTCATGGCTTTTCAAGGCGCTTATGACTGTCATTGCTCTGCCGCTGGGTCTTGTCTTCGCCCGTTGCCTGACCGACACGGACTTCAGACACTGCAGCTGAACCCAAAGGGTCTTCACGGAAAGCATTCAAAAAGCCTCGGTGTATTTGATACACCGAGGCTTTTATGGTACTGGTGAAATCTTATTCGATCGTCAGGATATCGGAGAAACCGGTGACATCGAAGATCTCCTTGAGTTCTTCGGAAGCATTGGCAACGACCATATTACCCTGCTTATTCATAACCTTCTGTGAAGAAAGGAGAACACGAAGTCCCGCACTTGAGATATACTCGAGCTTCGTAAGGTCAAACTTCAGATCCTTGACTCCGTCCAGCGCACCCTTGAGTTCTGCATCAAGAGAAGGAGCAGTAGTAGTATCGAGTCTGCCTTCGAGTACCACCTCCAGCTTATCGTCCTGTGCATTCTTGATAATGTTCAACATATTATGTCCTCCTTGAATTGTTTCCCTTTATTGTAGTGTCAAAACAGTTTTGTTATCGTCAGGATATTAGTGCCATCCGTATACTCGTATTCCATGCTGTTCATGCTCTTCCTCACCATGAGTATCCCGAGTCCGCCGATCTCGCGCTCGTCTGCCGACAGTGATATATCGGGGTCGGTGTGGCTCACCGGATCGAAAGGTATTCCGTTATCCTTAAATGTCACTGACACGCCGGAATGATCATCCGGAACTTCGATCCCGATCACGGCATCCCCCTGCCCGCCGGCATATGCATACCTCGAGATGTTCACGAACAGTTCTTCAACTGCAACATCTATCTGCAGTTGAACCTTCATCGGACAGTCAAGTTCCTCGAGGACCCCGTCAACAAAACCCAGGACCTCGGGAAGATTCTCTGTATCAGCCTGTACTCTAAGTTCTCTCATAGATCTGATATACCTCGGCTTCATTATAACCGCCTTGCGGCAGCTTGTCATAGATTTTATGACGCGTTTATTATAACATATATCAGATGATGAATGAGAGGTTATGGACATGGATCCCAGATTGATCGAATATGATGAGAGATTTGAAGACTATAGAGAGCTCGGAAAGACCGTAAATGACCTTCTGACCTCCCGATTCAAGACTTCCGGTCTGTCTCCCATGCAGGTCGTATTCAGGGTCAAGACCAAGCAGTCGATCGCAGGCAAGCTCCAACGTAAGCCCGAGAAGTATCCTGACCTTCTTCATATGACCGATGTCCTCGGCTTCAGGATAATCTGCTATTTCTCCGATCAGGTCGATACCGTCGCTACTTATCTTGAAGAGATGTTCGATATCGACAGAGAGAACTCTATCGATAAGAGAAGTTCCATCCCGGCAACAGCATTCGGATACCTGTCACTTCACTATATATGCACTCTTAAGAAGGATCAGGGCTATCGTGAGGATCTTTGTGAGATCCCTTTCGAGATACAGATACGTTCCGTACTCCAGCATACATGGGCAGAGATAGAACACGATCTCGGTTATAAGTCCGAATTCGGTGTCCCGAGGAACATAAGAAGAGAATTCTCGAGAGTTGCAGGCCTGCTTGAAGTAGCCGACGAACTGTTCCTCAATATCAAGAATGATCTCACGATCTATAAGGCGGATGTACGCGAGAAGATCGCTAATGACTGTGCGGGCGACATGACGCTCGACCTTATCACGCTCTCCGAGTATATCGAGCAGAGCAAGACGATGCGTTCTCTGCTTGAAGAGATATCTTCTATCACCGGTGCCGTTATAAATGATGCGGACGTAGATCCTCTTCTCCCTCAGCTGGCTTTCTTCGGCCTCGAGACTCTTGACGATCTGAACGGACTCGTTAATGAAGAACATAAGGGGGCAATGATACTTGCCAGAGATGCTCTCGAGGGAATCGAGCTCGACGAATTGACATCGACAGTAGGATTCTATTACCTCATGAGGTCACGTCTGACATTCGGCGACTACAGCGAGAAACAGATCGATGATTTCTTCAGGATCCATCTTAAGGACGACAAAAAGATCCGAAGCCAGACGGCCCGGATCCTTCGTAAGCGTGAGAAATTCTCCGACTGATATCAGAATGTCTTTGTGATCTTGATCTCTACCTCGGATCTTACGATGCTGATGCTGACATCATCCGCGAGATTGGCAACGATCGATTTCTCCAGTTCATCCCAGGCCTCGCTCTCACCTTCGGGATCGCTGTCCCTGACGGCCTCTTTGTACTTATTCATATACCACTCGTAGCACTCAAGTCCGCCCTGATATCCTATCGGGCTTCCGGCGCTCATGATCCCCATCTGAAGCATTGTAGGATCTGAGTTCATGGACATGACAACTGTTGTTATCATATCGCGGATCTTACCCATGAAGCTCTTGGCCGCCGCATTCTTACCGGTGCTCGACACTGACAGGAACTGTTCTCTCATCTCCGCCGTAAGGATAACCTGAGCCTTCATGCAGATGTCGAATCTCGTATCTTCTTTCTCTACATAATAGATGCCCTCTACGTCGCCGGCGATACTCTTCATCGTACCGAACAGTTCTTCAGCCAGCAGTCTCAGACGAAGATTCTCCTTACGTCCGAGCCCGCTCCTTTTCCCGAGAGCTTCTGTCATCTCGAGCGCTTCATCCATTCCGTCTCCGCGGCTTGTTACTGTGATCTCTTTTGTCTTCATATTAGTTCTCCTTCTTCGGACCATTATATAACAAAGTCAGCATAGTGATATCGTCAAACTGATCAGAACCTTCCGTAAATGCATCTATCTCGGATCTGACATTCTCGTCAAGTCTCTCTACTGAACCGTCGAATGCTCTGTTGAGTGCTTCCATCATGCGATCCTCACCGAAAAACTCCTTATGACCATTCGTCGCTTCCGTAACACCGTCCGTATACAGATATATCACATCTCCGGGCTTGAGTGTCGCCCGCTGCTCTCTATATGTTATACCTTCCATCGCTCCGAGCGGCGGAGAATGCCGATCCTTGACCAATCTGAATCCGCTGCCTCCCTTCTTTATCGCAGGATATTCATGACCGGCATTGGCATAACGCAGTTCTCCGGTCGACAGCGTCAATACTCCCACCCATGCCGTGACAAACATATCAAGTTCATTGCCTTCACACAACTGATCATTGACTCTCTCGAGCATCTTGTGACACTCGGTATAGTCGGTAAGTCCTCTGTTCTTCAGAAGAGTCTTTGTTACCATCATGAACAGAGCTGCAGGTATTCCCTTGCCGGATACATCCGCGATAGTGATGACAAGATGATCATCATCCGCGAGATAGAAATCATAGAAGTCACCTCCGACTTCCTTGGCAGGAGTCATGGAGGCATAGAGATCGAACTCCGTCTTATGAGGGTAAGGCGGGAAGATATGAGGCAGCATATTCTCCTGAATAACAGTCGCCATCTGAAGCTCATTCTCTGAGATGGACCGTTCCCTGCTCTGAACTGTGTTAAGAACACAATACATAAGAAGGAATACCATCATTATTATCGGTCCGGACAGTGACAGTCCGAAGGTGAAGATCGTAACTATTCCGACGATCAGAGGGATCAGGGCATACATATATAAGGTAATGATCTGGTACTTCTTGAATCTCTTCCTGAAGACATAGATCAATGCCAATGTCAGGATCATAATAACATACGGATAGAGATTAGACAGTATGTAGAGTGAACCTCGAGTATACTTGCCGTCGTCTCTGATCGAGAAGTAGAATCCGAACGGGATATTGATCAGTCTTATAGCAACCGCCGCCAGATAACCGATAAAGAGCCCTCTGTCCCACAGATTCAACTTCTCATAGTCGAGATTAAGATAAGTGATAACATACTTCCAGAACAGGTATGCCAGTGTCGGGGCACACATATAATAGATAGTATTGACTATGAGATTCCATATTTCCAGAGACTTATCTCCGTCGATCAGCCATGCGACCTCGTCCAGGAATGTCATATTGAAACATGTAAATAACAGGAACAGGAAATAATTGAGATTCTCCTCGTTCTTGGACATATCCAGTACGCAGCAAACAAACAGCACATATCCCAGGACCATGGCGAAGATATCGGCTGATGAATTCACGACAGTCGTAGTCGGAAGATCTCCATGCCTGATACCCGTCACTAACTGAAGCACGGCTATGAGGATCACCAGTATATAATAACCGGATGCCAGATATGCACTGGTCTTGAATTTTCGCTTGTCGATCGGCATGACTATCCTCCGGATCATCATTACGTCTATTATAACATCTCAAGAGGCAATCTTTATGTTATTATCAACATAAGGAGGGTCCGAATATGATCATTAACAGAACTCTCACCAGGAGCGATATCATCTCCTGTACACTATGTGATGATCCCCCGTGCAGCAATGCCTGTCCTTCGACAGATCCTGCCCGCATGCTACGCAGCATATGGTTCGACAATGCGGATATCGCCGCTCTGTCCCTTCCTTCATCATCTCCCTGCATAACATGCAGTGCACCGTGTGAGGATGCATGTATCTCAAAGCATAAGGTCCCGATAAAAGAGACCGCGGACATACTGATCAACAAAGTCAGACCGCAGGCGGAGATCGATATCCCCGAAGACGAGAACAGACTCGCGTGTGATATATGCGGGATCCCCCTTGAGAATCCGTTTCTGCTGTCTTCATCAGTCGTTGCCTCATCTTACGATATGTGCGCGAGAGCTTTCGAGGCAGGGTGGGCCGGCGCATCCTTTAAGACTGTCTGCTCTTTTGATATCCACGAAGCTTCTCCCCGTTTCTCGGCAATAACAGGAGACAACGGAGCCATCATCGGGTTTAAGAATATAGAACAGCTGTCCGATCACAGTGTGGCCGAGAATATGGAGATCTTCAGACGTCTCAAGAATGATTATCCGTCGAAGTTTATCCTGGCTTCGATCATGGGACAGAGTGAACCCGAGTGGGAAGAACTTGCCCGTCTTTGCGAAGAGAACGGAGCCGATGCCATAGAACTCAATTTCTCATGTCCGAATATGCAGGATGAAGGCCTCGGATCGGATATCGGTCAGATACCTGCTCTGGTCGAGAGATTCACAAGGGCCGCCAGACGCGGTTGTTCGATACCGGTACTTGCCAAACTGACACCGAATGTCGAATCCGTAACCCCCGCTGCCGAAGCCGCCATAAGAGGCGGTGCGGACGGATTATCCGCTATAAATACCATCAAGAGCATAACCGATGTCAGTCCTTTCACATTTGTATCCACTCCGTCTGTACGGGGCAAGTCTGCTGTCGGAGGATATAGCGGAAATGCCGTAAAACCGATCGCCCTGAGATTCATATGTGAACTCGGCCGGAACCCGGAGGTGGAGGGACATCATATCAGCGGTATGGGCGGTATCGAGACCTGGCGTGATGCTCTCGAATTCATCCTGATGGGCGCCTCATCCGTGCAGATCACCACGGCTGTTATGCAATACGGCTACAGGATCATTGATGACCTTAAGGCCGGTCTCAACTACTATCTCGCTCAGACGGGGATCGCATCGGTAAAGGACATCATAGGCGCAGGGCTCGAGAACATAAGTGAGACAACAGATATGCTGGAGAGGGATACCATACTGTTCCCTGTAATCGATAAAGATAAATGTATCGGATGCGGAAGGTGCTACATATCCTGTATGGACGGCGGTCATCAGGCTATCCGGTTCGAAGACCGTAAGCCGAGACTGATCGGCAGTAAATGCGTGGGATGCCACCTGTGCAGACTGGTCTGCCCGAACGATGCGATCGGTTCTGCATCGAAAAGAATATCACGGAAGAACTGATAATGAAGAATAAGATCTCACTATTCGAGCAGAGGTTTAAGCATCGTTATATGCTGAAGAAAAAGGTCAATCTCATGATCTGTGCACTGATCGTGATCTTAGGTTGTCTGTCGATCCTTTTTATCCTCGACTATGACAGAGACGGCGTCCTTACATTCAGATGGATGACGGTCGACGGGACAGTCTTTACTACGCTTATCTCCCTCTTCTATCTGGCTGTCGGTCTCTGGGAGATCAGGAACTATACCGAACTGACGAGGGAGACCGTCTACTATATGCGCCTGTCTTCGGCAGTTGCCGAGAGTATGATAATCTTTGTGGTCCTGGTGAGCAGGTTACCTTTCTCGCCCGAACATATGCATATATTCCGCTTTGACATGTTTAATATGCATATCCTGATCCCGCTGTTGACCGTCGCTTCGTTTATCATGAATGATTCTCCGATAGGAAAAACAAGTATGCGCCAACGCTTCCACGGAACATGGTTCGTGACCTTTTACGTGATCATTATGATCTCACTTATCACATCGGGAGTCATCAAGGCAGATAAGATCCCTTACTTTTTCCTTGATATCGACAATATGAATGCTCTTGAATTCACAGGCTACTTTATCATGACCTATATCATCGCATACAGCCTGTCCTACATACTCTACAGGCTTAATCTTAAGTGTTCCTGGCTGTGGTTTAAGAAGCGGCGCGCGAAGACCTGAAGTGATACCAGAGTTCAACGACAACATAAGTCGCGATAAGCGTACCTAAGCCGATGAGTACGTTGTACCAGACGTTGGTCACATGGATCAGATACAGGAACAGCGGACTTACGAAGATCCAGTGCACTATGAACATCGCCATGACGTGGCGGCTCATATTAGCCAGCACCGGATGAAGCTTACCGTCTGCAAGTGACATAATGCCGAATGCGAGAGCAGTCTCCAAACAGATTATGCCTACAGCGCATACGACACTCCAGGGAGACAGACAATAGTAATCCGCTTCGTCGATGACCCATCCCGGATTGGCAGCACCTCTGGGCAGCCCCTTCATCCTGGTCGCGATCTCACTGACAGTGACCAGAGCGGCACCGGTGACCATCGCCAGTGACATGAACTTCACCCTGTTATCCCATCTGCGGTAGAGAAGGCCGGCACCGTAACCCATGATCGGGAATATGCCCCACGGAACAATGGGGAACCAAGAATAATGATTCTGTCTGACAACAGCGCCGATAAGAGTAGCGATCCACTCATTGCCGGTATATGTCTCATGATCGACGAAGATCTCAACGAGCATAATGGCAGCCACGATACCGATGCTGATACCGGCTCTGGCAGCAGGCTTATCCTGAAGTTTCTTCATAAGTGCGAAGTAAAGCATGCAAAGTGCCGCGAACGAATAGATGTTAAATCCGATAATTGCCCACGGATGATCCTTGAGCGGAGTAAAATGATCCGGATCCAGGATACCGGGGAGGATCGCATATACGATATTAACGTAGAAAAGCAGAAGTCCTATCTGCCAGGCACGCTTGAGATAGGTCTTTACGGTCGAGCGATCGGAATGTGCTGCACCCCAACCCATGGCGAAAGTGAACACACCCGCAGCGGGGATACCTCCGAGAAATTCTATCGCAGTATAAGGTATCTTACCCGGGAATTCCCATGCATTCTCGAAGTATTCGAGAGATCCTTCAAGGATGTGAACGAATACCATGCCTATTATGGCAATTGCCTTCATGAGTTCTATCTCCGGAACTCGCTTAGTCTTGATCCCGTCCATGACACTCACTCCTCCCCGTCATCAGATGTCTTACCGTAATACTTAAAGCACATCATCGTTATATCATCGAACTGCTCTGCCCCGTCAACAAAAAGATCGATACCTTCCTTAACATATTTCAGTATCGTCTCGGGATCGGCATCAGTTTCCCTGTTAAGCGACCAGAGCATCCTGTCCGTTCCGAACAGTTCATTCTGAGCATTTGTTGCTTCAGGTACACCGTCGGTATAGACAAACAGGCTGTCACCGGGCTTAAGCTCGAACTCGTGATCCCTGAACTTTGTCTTCTTCATGGTAGCTACCGGCGGAGAATGACGATATTCAACAAGTTCGTACATCCCGCCGGCTCTTCTTATCGTAGGATGCTCATGACCGGCATTGGTCGCGACACCCTTTCCGGTAGAGAGTTCGACCAGAGCGAGCCATACAGTAACAAACTGGTTCGCCTCATTATGCTCGAGCAATTGCTGATTCACGCTGTGAAGTGCTTCGGCAGGACTGTCTCCCATCTGTATACGGCTCTTTATAAGGAGTTTGGCGATCATCATAAAGAGCGCGGCAGGAACACCCTTACCGGATACATCTGCCATTACCATTGCAATGTGGTCATCATCGACCATAAAGAAATCATAGAAGTCGCCGCCGACCTCCTTGGCCGGTGTCATAGAAGCAAAGATGTCAAATTCACTGTGCTCCGGGAATGCCGGGAACTTACTGGGCAGCTGGCTGTCCTGAATAGAGGAAGCCATGTCGAGCTCGGCACTGATTCTCTCAGTCTCAGCCGTGATCCTCATATTCTCATTGATGTATTCACGAAGCTCCACATCCATCTTCTCGAAAGCCTTCGACAGGTCTTCGAGCTCATCCTTTGTATGGATATCAGACTTATATACATGATCCTTGTCCAGATTCTCAGTGAGATCCTTGGCAGCGGAAGTGAGTTTCTTGACCGGTACAACAACCTTCTTCTGAACATAGTAGTAATAGATCAGGATATATATGATCATCAGCAACAATACGACGATCACTACTCTGATTATCATGTCCCGGATCGTATCATTGATATCCTGGACCGAGAAGTCGACAAGAACAAGCGCAACCGGATCGCCGTTACTGTCATATATGGGAGATGCGGCAGTAGCAACCCTTCCGAATTCCGGATCGTCTGCAAATTTGAGGATCTCGGACTCGGTGCCGTTGAGTCTTCCCTGCATCCACTCTCTTCCGCCGGGAGCATATTCGGTCGTAAATCCGATCGTCTCTTCTCCCGAGAAGCCGTTCGACCATAAGTACAAAACGGCATCATCCGTCGGGACGGCAACATAAACGTAGAGCGAATCAAACTTGTCATCGGCAACATTGATCTCTTCAAGTACATCTTCATAGTATTCGTCCGGAACACCGGTAGACAGATATTCATATATCTTATCGCCGTCGAGACGCTCGGCTATGGTTCCCGTCATCGCCTCACCGACATACTCGTAATCCTCGATAGTCGTTTTCCTGAGGTAGTAAGACGAGAACGCGCAAATACAGGTAGCAAGTATGATCGTGAAGATGATAAGTCCGATAAGGAGTTTTCTGCTGATGCTCTGCTTCATTGGCCTACACCTCAGGCTGACGCTTTGAGAGCCTTACGGTGCTTACGCCACTTACTCCAGACTTCTGCCAGAACTACGGAAGCAGTACTGAATGCCAGGCCGAATATCAAAGTCTGCCATGACTTCAGGTACTTGCTGTCTCTGGCAATGTAGATGATAACGTCAGCGGTCCACCAGACAAGTACCCACTGAATGAAGTAAACCACCGTAACGTTACGACTTACACCTTCGATGATGTTATTCACCTTCTCGGACAGGTGCATCGTGATGAAGTAGTAGATACCGAGCATGGCGAGTTCCGTAGCGATACAGACAAATGCCTCGGGAGTCGTGAAATGGTAGAATACGTTGGCGCCCGGGCCTCCCATCATTCCGAATTCACGACGGTATTCGATAATGCATACGACGGTCGTCAGGATAAGGCACGGCGGGGACACCAGCAAGTAGAAGCGCTTCTTGTCCTTCATCTTCTTGAGATACCCTCCGAAGACAAATCCGCTCGCATACATGATAAACCAGATAATAAGAGGGAAGTCCGACATTACCTTCTCGGTTCCGTCGTCAACGCCGACAAAATGACCGAGGAAGATATTGAGAGGCGTGTGATCAGTCCATACATCGCCGATTGCCCATGAGGCAAGACTTAATCCGAGACCGACAAAGAAGATCTTCCACGGAGTCAGCTTAAGGAATCTCAGCAATGCCATAAACATCATTGCCATTCCGGCAAACTGCAAAAGGTCATTTCCGAAGAAACGGTAAGGAAGAGGCTTAATATACATAGCTTTGTCGTCCGTGACCGCGTAGCCGACAAGCGAGGGGATCAGGAATCTGCATACGTTGAGCAGAAGACCTATAAGCCAGATCTTAACACCTCGGAAGAATATCTCAAAAGGCTTGTTCCTCGTGGTAAATGCAAGTCCGATACCCATCGAGAAGATGAACATCGGAGCAGCCCACGGACCGCCCAATACACTGTCAAAGAAATACGGAAGTCCTGTCCACAGCTGATCGTCCGTAGAGCATTCCACGTACATATGGATAGTGGCCAGGAAGAATATGACGATAGCCTTGGCCAGATCGACCTCGGGCTGTCTTAATATCTTCTTTTTGAGAGTCAGGATATTCTTACCGTCTTTGTACTCATACTGAACATCATCCATAAACTTCTTAGTCATGAAGATGCCGAGCCCGCCGCGCTTACGATCCTTAAGAGACATCTTAAGGTTCGGATCCGGCTTGGCGAGAGGATCATACTGCTGACCCTTATCAACAAAACTGATGTCAACGGTAAGCGGTTCATCGTTCAACTCTACCCTTACGGTAGCAGGGCCGACATCCGGATTATAGGCGTAGCTTGAGATATTCGTGAAGATCTCCTCCACGGCAACTTCGATCTGATTGCGTTCTTTCTCTCCGCAATCCATCTCATCCAGATTCTCACGGACAAACTTCAATACCTCAGGCAGATTGTCCGTCAACGCCTGAACATCCAGTTCTCTCATGTTAGTGTAAACCTCTTACTCGATATTCAGGATATCGTCAAAACCTGTTACAACAAATACATCCATAACGGCTTCGTTAGGATTGATAACCTTCATCTCACCCTGATCCTCCATAACCTGAGCGGCACCGAGAAGTACTCTCAAGCCCGCACTGGAAATATAATCAAGGTCCTTAAGGTCCAGAACAAGTTCCGTTATACCTTCGAGAGCAGGCTCCAGTTCCTTCTCGAGATCGGGAGATGTGAGAGTATCCAGACGTCCCTCTATCTCAACGGTGAGCTTGCTGTCTTCTTTATTCATTCTGATATCCATAATACATTTCCCTTCCTGTAATCTTGTCGATCATCATTCTATTATACAACAAACCGGTGGCGATTGCCCTGTGTTACAGTTTCCAGTTCTTTATCTCGGGCCCCAGACCTTCGATCGCTTCCTTCATAACTACATACTTGTCCAGTCCGCGTTCACGGAATACCCTCATCTCGTCGATCGGAGTCTTGTCCGGACCAAGCTTCCTGAAGTACTTCCTGACCAATACGACTCTCGACAGGAAGATCCTCTCCTGGAAGAAGGGAATGTCCGCTTCGGGCTCCTTATACGCCTTCATCATAGCCTCTGCCGTAACATCGGGATCGATATCGACACCTTGTGTTTCCTTATGCCCCGCATTGACAACGATCGCTCCCGTAAAGCGCATGAGCTGTGCAAGATTCGCTGCCACTTCCCGTCCGTGGGACGAATCGGTAGTCGAGAATACTACACACGGCTTGGCAAGGAGGTCAAAGCGATGTGCCCAGTAACTGATACGATCGAAGAAGCTCTTGGCGAGACCTGACATCTCCCACAGATATACGGGAGATCCGAACATAAATATGTCGCACTCGATGATCTTCTTCTTAAGTAGTTCCATATCATCTGCCTTATCAAGAGGGCAGACACCGTTCATAAAGCAGGAAATGCATGAGCGACAGTAATCGATCCGAAGATCAGCGCCTGTCATGACTTCATACTCCACCGTCTCGCCCTCTGCTTCAGCTTTTTTCCTGAATGCCTCTGCCAGTTCATTTGAGAACTGAAGCGTATGTGACTTCTTCCCTGCGCAGGAAGCAACAAATGAGAAAATCTTGATCATATCGCCTCTCCTTCCGGTATTCCCCTCTATTCTAGGATCGATGGTTTTTTATTACAAGCATTTACGATCTCGGCATATCTGAGCATAGTATACCCGATCCCCGTGCTGCCTCTGAGGAATGCGGGCAGAAAATACTGACGTCTTCCATTCATGTAGACCTTGTAGCAGCCGTATCTGTCCTTATATCCCTTCATCTCCGCCAGTATAACGCCGGCTTCGGTCAGACTGTCATCAGATGGCCGGTCGATACCTGACAACAGCTTCAGTACCTTACCGGCTCTTCCGCCCTCGATACGATCTGATATTCCTCCGTCAGGGATCCCGTCAATAAAACTGAGCGGATCGTTCGTCTGCTCGTATCCTATGCCCCACGATCCGAAGGCGTTCAATATCTTTTCCGTACGTTGCGGATCTTCGTCCCTCATCAGATCGAGCGCTATCAGTAATCCCTTAAGACCGTCTGCCGGATCGAATCCTCCGTTAAATCTCCTCGAGATGGCCCTCTCCTCAGGCGGAGTCGGATAATCCTTAAGAAGGAACTCAGCGAAGGACGCCAGATCGTTGAAACAGAACCCGGCGAGCTCTCGTGCCGTATCTTTAGACTCACCTGTTATAAGGGGCGAATCAGCACATTTTCGCGCGAAAAGGGCTACGCCCGAGAATCCCTCACCGATCCCGAACAGGCATCCTACCCTGCCGTTGATGAGCGGAGTGTGCCAGAGAGCACGATCACCGGACAACGGTATGCACTCCTCCCGCAATTGCTTTATCATCTGTTCGACTTCGGATACGGCATCACGCACGGACAGCGGTCCATTCGGAAGCTCTCCCGTATCCTTATCCGTCTTCTCCCAACCGTCCGTATGCTTGAGACTCGCACGGGTATAGGCGATCTGAACATCCATATCCTTACTGTTCATCCTGCCCATACGCCACTTGGCGTAGTCTATAGGAGATAACTCCAGATAATCGGCGATCAGCGGCTCGCGGCTTATATCTCCCATAAGGGCTCTGCCGCCTGCCGTAAGCCAGAAGTAAGGAATATCGCCTTCGCGTATGCATTCCTCCTCCCAGTCAAGGACCGCTCTCCAATGAACGATATCTTCCGGGGACAACCCCTTGTAGAGGCTCTTTATCACCTTTTGCCTGTCATCTTCACTCTTGGCGTTCTGATAGCGCCAGATCTTGATCCCGTAGCTCTGTGTGGATCTCAGAAGATAGCGGAGCGGTATGTCTGCGAACGAATCAAGGATCTTTCCGATCTCATCTCTCCTGTCGCATATTCTCTCATATCCGTCGATGAAGCCGTCAATGAAGGTTTGCTCATACTCATCCGGACGGCATTTATCGACAGGGATCATAGGCGACATCTGCATCATCCCAAAAAACCTCGGGAGAACCATGCTTTCGCCGACAGACATCAGATATTCGGGAAAGATCTCGCCATAATCGACAGAGAATTCACCCGTGCCTCCTACACCCTTTGCCTTGGGACAGAGGACAGTCTCGGTATCAACTACGACAGGACCTTCGGAAGTGCACAGGATATTATCCCTGTGCATATCACTGCTTCCCAGAGCGTAGAAGACGGCGGTCAGACGTCCGAGTTCCGAGTAATATATCTGTTTCTCCTCATCGCTTCCGGGGATCTTCTTAATAACCTCTTTCTGGAAAGCGAATCCGTTGCCTTCTACCTGCTCCGGGACCATCCTGACTCCGAACAGGATCTCATTAACCTCTCCGAGGAGATCCGTACTCCTGCAGTCTCTCGGCTTATAAAAGATCCTTTTCCCCTCGGACGTATCAATACGGGCAACAGCATCTCCGTGAAGATGCTTATCACCCGTATCAGATGTCTCCGTAATGTCTCCGGGATCCCTGCCGCCGTAGAATGCACGGCCGATCAATTCCCGATACTGTTCAAATCTCTTTTTCATTCGTCAATGTGGCTCT
>OMQY01000180.1 GCA_900313405.1 uncultured Eubacteriales bacterium | reverse complement strand
TCTTAAGTGCCGTAAACTCCCTGATTCTCGGTACAAGACCGCATGTAGAGACGGTGATATGTCTCGATCCGAGTCCGAATCCGTCGGGATCGGTAATGATCTCTATGAACCGGATCAGATTATCGTAGTTATCAAAAGGCTCACCGATACCCATAACTACGACATTACGTATCTTCTCACCCATCTCACGCTGAGACAGGATCACCTGTCCGAACAGCTCTCCTGCAGACAACGATCTTCCGAAGCCCGCATGAGCTGAAGCGCAGAAGGTACAGCCCATCTTGCATCCTGCCTGAGAAGAGATGCAAACAGACAGACCTGTCTTATATCGCATAACAACTGTCTCGATGATATTACCGTCATGGAGCAGATATACGAACTTAGTCGTTCCGTCTATGGCAGATACAAACTTGTGGGCAACTGTCATCCCGTTCATTATGAAGTCTTCTGACAATGAAGACCTTATGTTCGCGGGAATATTGGACATATTCTGAGGATCGATGACACCGGAGGCCAGCCACTTGCCGATCTGCCCGGCACGATATGATGGAAAGCCTTTCTCCTTGCACCATAGTGCAATATCATCAGCTGTCAGATCCAGACAGAATCTTCTGTTGTCCTTAATATCTGCCACTATCCCTTCCTCCTTAACGATGCGACAAAGAAGCCGTCACACAGATCACGATCCGGGAACAAAGTGATATAGCCGCTCTTAGCTTCTCTGCTGCGTTCAATGTCAATTATAAGCCCTTCGGGCAGTCGGGATGATATATCTTCTGCATAAAAATCAGGATGATTCTCAAGAAATACTTGAACCTGCTCTTCATTCTCGGCTTTATTCAGCGTACAGGTACTGTAGACAAGTCTCCCGCCGGGCTTAACGAACTTGGATGCCGATTCAAGGATGGCCTTTTGCCTCGGCAGGAGCTCCTTCATCCTCTCATATGTCAGAGTATGTCTGATATCGGGCTTTTTGCCCAGAAGTCCCATACCGCTGCACGGAACATCAGCAGTTACGATATCATACGTGCCTTCTTCACCTGTAAGTACCGAAGAGATATCCGTACTGTCGGCTTCCATAAGCCGAAGAGCGGTGATACCGAGTCTGTCGGCATTCTCTTTAATAAGTCCGAGCCGTGAAGCATTTATGTCAAGACATGTGACGGAACAGTCATTCCCGGCGATCTCAGCCATATGTGTCGCCTTGCCTCCCGGGGCACTGCAGCAGTCAAGTATCTTGTCGCCTGTCTTAGGCGAAGCTATCAGCGAGGCGAGCATAGCGCCTTCACTCTGAACAAAGAACTCACCGTTTATAAAGCTCGGGGATCTGTCGATCCTTACACCTTCTGTCGGGATGATCACAAGAGCCTCAGTAATAAAATGTCCTTCGTGAACTATGAACCCGTCTCTCTCGAGATCAGAGATAACTTCTGTCCTGTTCTTCTTATAAGCATTGTATCTGACAGTAAGTTCCGGAGTCACGAGGAAACTCTTACCTATCTGAAGTGCATGTTCCTTTCCGTAGCATTTCTTAAGGATCCCGTATATCTCGCTTTTAAGAGACGTTGCTATCTCAGGCCTGTATTGACTGATATCGCGTTCCTTACTGCTGCTCGTTGCAACAGCTCGAAGAACGGCATTAACAAAACCAGCGGATCCCTTGCCCGACTTCTTGATCAGCTCGACCGACGTGCTTACCGCCGCATAATCCGGGACCTTGTCGGAGAAGACTATCTGCCATGTACCGAATCTGATAACAGTCCTTGTAAACGGATCCATAGTATCTACATCCTTGCCGGCAAGATGCTTTATAAGGAAATCTATGGAAACAGTATATGTCAACGTTCCGTATACAGCTGCCCGGACAAAATCAGACACCTCTTCCCCCTTCATTACAAGGTTGGAGAAAGCCCCTTCCTCAAGGCATTCATACAGGAATCTGACGCATTGTTCTCTGTCATCGGAACGAGCCATAGATCATCCTATCGGAATACCCGTCCTGTAATTGTGAGCACAATCTGCCGCACGCAGCCGCTTGCCGCCCTCAGTCTGCAATTCGAGTATCTTAAGACATCCGTTACCGCATTTGACTACAAGATCAGACTTGTGAGCCACAAGGACTGTTCCGGGAACGGCTTCCGAAGCTCCGTCGATCTCTTCATCAGTAAGGGATCGGGAATCATATATCTTCAATTTCTTGCCGCCGGATAATACGTAAGCTCCTGGCCATGAGCTTAAGGCACGGATCTTGTTATGAATCACAAGAGCGTCCATATCCCATGTAAACTCACCCTGCTCGGATCTGATCGGCGGACTCATAACCGCACGATGTTCATCCTGTTTTACGGGCTTTATCCGGCCTTCTATCTGATCGGGGATCATACTGAGGAGCAGTTTGCTTCCTTCTTCTGCAAGAAGTGCCATAAGCGCATCTGTATGTATATTCTCATCTATGGGGACTTCCACTTTTGCCAGGATATCGCCTGTATCCATGCCGGCATCCATCTTCATTATCGTTACGCCTGTCACCTTATCACCGTTAAGAATGGAATACTGGACAGGAGCTGCGCCTCTGTATACGGGCAAAAGAGATCCGTGCACATTAAGAGGACCGTATGTCGGTATATCGAGCACTGACTGCGGAAGGATCTTCCCATAAGCCGCTGTTACGATAAGATCCGGATCACAAGCCTTGATCCTGTCATAAGATTCCTGAGTCTTCATGGACACAGGCTGGAAGACCTCTATTCCGTATTCCCCGGCAGTGACCTTGGAAGGCGGCGGCGTAATGATATGCTTACGTCCGACGGGCTTATCCGGCTGACATACAACAAGTACGACATTATATCCGTCATCGCATAACGCCTTAAGACATGTTGATGCGAACTCGGGAGTTCCCATGAATACGATCCTGATACTACTCTTATCCATCGATTTACTTACCTTCGGTAATGATCTCTCCATTGATCGCCTTATCTGTAAATAGTATGCCGTTCAGATGATCCGTCTCATGACAGATACATACGGCAAGAAGGCCTTCTGCTTCAAGCTCGAACTCTTTGCCGTTACGGTCGAGTGCCTTGACCCTGATCTTGGCAGGACGCTCGACATTGGCATTCTTGCCGGGAACCGACAGACAGCCTTCACAGTATACCTGTGTACCTTCCTGATATGTGATCTCGGGATTGATGAACTCAAGCTTACCGTGCTCATCCCCTACATCAACCACAAAGACACGTCTCAGGACTCCTACCTGAGGAGCTGCGATACCGATGCCTCTGTCTTCAAAGTACATTGTCTCAGCCAGATCATCGAGAAGAGTAAGGATCCGGGGCGTGATCTCTTCAACAGGTCTGGATATCTTACGAAGGAGCGGATCACCTTCGATAACTACATTACGCATTGCCATATTATTCACCTTCCGATGCTTTTTTCGATAATTATTCTACCACATTGTGCGGATATTTGATGAGGGCATATCACTGATCGAATGACAGCGGATAGGATTCCTGATCAAAGTCCTTCATCATCTGCTTATAAACAGCATTGATCGCTGAACGGTTGATCGCCTTGATTACGAAATACATTCTGTACCTTCCCCTTAACTCGTAGATCGGAGATGGCATCGGTCCGTAAAGTTCAAATTCATACTTCGGGGGCTGAACGCTTAGGAAGTTCCTGAGATATCTGTCCACTATGTCGATCCTCTCCGACAGCATATCTTCATCCGGCAGAGACAGAACAACTTCGCCTACAGCCTTGAACGGAGGCAGGTTCATCTTCTGTCTGTAACGTATCTCCTCGCGATAGAATGCCTTATAGTCCTGGCTCGCGGCATATCTGAGGAGCGCATTGTCAGGATCATAACACTGAATATAGACAGTACCGGGGTCTGTCGCCCGTCCCGCACGTCCGGCCGCCTGAGTTATCAACTGGAATGCCCGTTCAGAAGAACGGTAATCAGACGAATTGATCATAAGGTCAGCTCCGAGTATTCCGACCACGGTAACATCGCTGAAGTCATGTCCCTTAGCTATCATCTGGGTGCCGATAAGGATCGATGCCTCGTGAGATCTGAACCTGCTCAATATATCTTCATGAGCGCCGGTGACCATTGTTGTATCCTGATCCATCCTAAGGACTTTCTCATTCGGATAAAGCTCATTGAGAAGCCCTTCCAGCTGTTGAGTACCGATACCTGCCCTTGTAAACTTAGTACCTTTACAATCAGGACACACGGCTTCCGAAGCCGGGATCGTATACCCGCAGTAATGACATACGAGCATCTTCGTTACTGATCTTGCATTATTGTGAAGTGTCATGCCGACGGAACAGTTGGGACAAGAGCAGGCAGAACCGCAGCTTGAACAGATAAGAGTCCTTGAGAATCCGCGTCTGTTAAGGAAGAGCAGTACCTGTTTCTTATCGGCCAGAGCCTTGGCGATCCCCTGCCTTAACGGGAG
>OMQY01000102.1 GCA_900313405.1 uncultured Eubacteriales bacterium | reverse complement strand
TGAAGATAATGTGGTAATCCAAGTCCGGGCTTTACCACATTTTCGGCGGAAATTGAAGATAATGTGGTAATCCAAGTCCGGGCTTTACCACATTATCAGCGATAATCAAGAAAAGTGTGGTACAGCCGCAATGACGTTACTCGATCATGGGGTGAGGGAGCTTCGAGAAACCGCCGTGAGTGTTGATGAAGACGCGATCGTGGCAAGAAAGGTAGTCGGAGAGGATGATCTCGTTTGACAGATAGCCGTCCGAGGTGCTGACGAACAGGGGCACATTGCAGTCGACCACGTTGAGCTCGAGAGTCTGACCGTTCTTGATGCGGATGCCTCCGATCCGGTCGAGCGTGGAAGCGTCTAGGCGTGCGACAGGAAAGCCTGCCGGGCTCATCTCGCACGAGTCACCATTGAGACCGAAGCGCGCGTAGAATTCGGCTTTGGGAATGCCGATGATGATCCAGTATGGCATCAGGGATGCGGCGAATCTGCGGTTACGCGTAACTGTTATCTTGTACATGCACACCTCCGGGCGAGTCTGAATCTACGTTGATTATAGCATGCAGGACGGGACGAACCTGTTGGAATCCGTAGCCGGTGATGATACAACATTTTCGAGAAGAAAGATGCAGACCGCTTGGACGGTTGCCTTTCATTGAAGCTATTAACAAAGAGATACATAGAAGGCATTTCTTCGATTTTTGTAGGTATTCTGAGAGGGGTTGATACCTACATAAATGACGGTTTTTCGCTCTATGTATGTAAATGAACATACATGGAAGCACAAACTCTTGATTATGTATGTAAGCATGCTCGAAAAATACCTACATAAAAGCAACTTTTCCGGTTCTTGTAGGACAGCGTTATGAGAAAACCTACAAGGAAGTCAAAAGGGCCTGTTTTGTAGGTATGGATTCAGTGCAGAGCCTATAGATCGTCCAGCTTCGCGGGTTCACCTCGCCGTAATGGGTGGGTCTAATTTAATCCCCTTCACTCCCCGAACAGTTCCTCTATCCGCTCGTCGCGCCTGACGTAAGCGACGAAGCCGTCGGCGGCCGTGAGGACCAGCATCTCGGCTCCTTTCTCCGGCAGAAACAGATTGGCGAAGCCGAAGAACCCGAAGCCTTCCTTGACGCCGTCAAAGACAAACTCGCCCTCGGCCTTGGGCGGATAGACCCATGCAACGAGTACGCGGCGGCACTCAACGTCGCCCGGCATCTGTTGAGCGAGACGCCGGCGGAACCCGTTCTTGCCCGCACGCTTGAAGAGCAGATCATCGAAAAGGATATACAGCAGCGGCACACTCCCCGCCGCTATGATAAAGATCGCGCAGATCGGGCACATGCACAGCCCCGGGTGCTCGCTGATCTGCTCGTCGAACCGGATCATCACATATACATCGAACGCGCTCACGACCAGCAGCGGGATGAGCGCCAGGGCCAGCGCGAGGCGATGTGCCTTGAAGCCGCGGTTAGCGTCGAACATCACGAGGTCGGAGTTGGCGATCAGGAGAGCGCGCTGTGACGGGGTAAGATACGACCGAGCTTGATCCATAGCTGCCCCCTCACTCCGCCACGAACATCCCGGTCAGCATCGGGACACCGAACTTGCTCGTGAAGAGGTCGCACTTGCAGAGGAACTCGTAGTAGATGTGGCGCCCCTGACCGGTCAGGGACTCGTAGTTGGCCTGGCCTTTGGAGAGGATCACGTCGGAAGTGTCGAGCGCGGCGCGTGCATCATCGGGCATCATATCGTAGACAGTGCCGCCTATGGCCTCGCCGTTTGTCAGGATACCGGCGACTTTGTCGAGACCGACATATAAGGCATCATCGATCGTGACATCGTTCAGGACTTCACCGCCGCGGACGAGCGCACGGATCGTAAGGTTCGGGAAGCGGAGCGCGATCTGTTCGATCAGGAGCTTGTCGAGCACGATCTCGCCGCAGTTGTCGCAGATGAGAAGGAACGAATCACCCTGAGAGCAGTCGCGGACAAACGACTCGTATACGTCTTTCTCTTCATCACGCAGCGAGGACTCGCCGAGAAGGCGCACGAGTTCACCGCGGTCAACTGTTTCCATCGCAGCAAAGTCGATATAATTGCCGGTACGCGCGATAGCGAGCGCTTTGGCGAGCGGGTCCGGCGCCGCCTCGATCTCGTGTCTCAGACTGTCCTCCATCCCGAGGACCAGATCGTTGAACTCGCGCTTGACTGCGCTATAGTCGGCAGGCGCCCCGAAGAAGCGTGTGTGCACCTTGTTGAACAGGTACACCATATAAGGGCTCGTATCTTCTTCGCGCCGGTCCTCAAGGATCCTTTTGATCTCGGCCAGGTATTCGGGATCGTCGGTCTTTCGCGCCTGCTTATCGTACAGGCATTTGGCACAGCTCTCCGGGACTCGCATCATCGTGGCACCTCACTTTCGCCCCGTCAGGTAGTAGACGGCGAGCTGGGTACGGTGTGCGAGCCCCTCCTTCAGGAGGATGTTGCTGATGTAGTTCTTGACGGTGCCTTCGGAGATGAAGAGCTTCTCGGCGATCTCCTTGTTGGAGAGGCCGGACGCGACAGCCTCGATGATCTCGAGCTCGCGCGCGGTGAAGCCCGAGCGGTCGAAGTTGGTGTTCGGCTTGATGCCGGCATCAACGAATTTATCGAAAACTTCCTCGTCCATCACCCTGGCGCCCTGATGGATCGAACGGATCATCTGCTTCAGGTCTTCGGGCTTGTGGTTCTTGATGACGTAGCCGCGGGCGCCCTCGTTTATCGCCTGCCGCACGAGATCGTCGTCGTCAAAGGTCGTCAGGATCATTACCTTGCCGAGGCCCTCCGAGCAGAAGATGCGCGTGGCTTCGATACCGTCCATGACAGGCATCTGGATATCCATCAGCACGACGTCACAGGGCGTTACGCGCGCCATCTCCACAGCTTCACGGCCGTTGCTCGCACAGCCGACCACGTCGAAGTCGTCGTCGATGTCGAGGATGATCTTCATCCCGTCTCTTACAAAATCACTGTCGTCTGCTATCAAAACTCTGATCGGTTCCATTTAGTCCTCCTGTCTATGGGCACTGCCCTGCGCGATCTCCGCTTCAGCCGCTTCGGCCCCGCTCTTCCCCACTTTGCCCAGCGGCAGGATCATGTTGATCGTAAAGCCGCCCACGGGGTCGATGTCGATATATCCTTTGACGCGTCGCACGCGCTCTTTCATACCCTGTATTCCCATGCTCTCTTCGACGACCGAGGCGCCTTTACCGTTATCGGCGATGGTGGCGCGGACGACCTCGGCGAGAACATTGATATCGATCGATATAGAGGAACAGCCCGAATACTTGAGCGCATTCGTAACTGCCTCGAAAGTATTATCCAGTATGACCTCCCATATGTTCTCCGGGATGGCACGGTCATCTCCCGTCACACTAAGCGCGGCATCGATCCCGTACTCTTCTTCACACTCGGCAACGAGCGCCTGCAAAGACTTCAGAGCCATACGTTTCTTGTCGGGGCGTTCGTTACGGATTATCACGCGGATCTCGTCCATGCTGCCGCGCAGGCTGTCTATGACCTCCTCGAGGATCGAAGACGAACGCTCCGGATCCTTGTCGATCAAGACGCGCGATGCTTCGAGCTTATAGATCGAGCCGTTTATGCTGTGGCCGAGCTTGTCGTGGAGGGCCTGAGAGATCCTGCTCTTCTCTTCGAGGAGCTCGTTCTCGTGGCGGAGGCGCGACTGCCGAAGCTCGGCGCGGTGTGCAAGATTATTGTTTTCGATATCGGACTTCAGACGCGACTCCTGCTTAAGATTGTCGTCGGTCGCGGCCTTGTACCAGCCCACGATCTTGTAGTGCTGATAGTAGATGACCATTGTGAAGAATATCAGCATCAGGCAATAGCCGGCGTTAAGGTCGAAGGACGGCACGAGTGCCATGAGTGCAAGTGCGCCCAGAATGTCGATCGGCGCGAGGCGACCGACGATGTCGAGATATGTGACAGTCAGGAAGAACAACCCCACAAACGGCGCGAAGAGCAGCGCCATAACAGCAGCTGCACCTTCAGTCATATACCAGAATATGCGCCGGGGCGTTCCGTCTGCCAGTTCGGAAGCGACCGAGAAGAACAGGAACGCAGCGCCCGCTAAGAGGATCTTCACCGCAGACGATGTCTGATCACGGCCGGTCACCATGCCGCCTATAACGAAGGCAATTATGCCCATCGCCTTGGCTATCAGAAAGTAGTTCTCACGCAGATGACCTTCCAAACCTGATTATCCGTCCTTAATCCTCTTCTCTCAGCCGGAGTCCGATCGTTCCGACCACGAATATTATAACCAAATACGCGGCCGTTACGCAAAGCATCAGAGGGTAGCCGGACGAGTCGCCGTTCAGGAACCTTGTGACGCTGAACATTGCCCAGCGCTGGGGCATCAGGAGCGCCGTTTTCTTGAAGACCTCGCTCGCGTCGGCGATATCGAAGTAGGTTCCCGAGATAAGGTTCGAGAAAGCGAAGATCGAGAACGAGAAGATGGCGCCCGCGGCGATCGAGTGGAAGAATAGTCCTCCGACAAGGCTTATCAGATCGAAGACTATCCCGACAGTCAGCATAATGAAGAAATACTGGAAGGTCGTAACTCCGATGTCCTTATGCACGAACAGTGCGAATGTCACCGTCATGACCGTCACCTGCTCCAGCGTCAGAGCCAGCGAGAGGAGGGCCTTGGATAAGAAGTAGCTGCGCTTGTCAGCCGATGTCAGAAGGATGCGGCTGTAGACCTTGTCACTCTTCTCGTTCAGCACGGTCGACAGGATCAGTATTCCGCCGAAGACGAACGCGAGGCAGCCGAATGCCAGCGAGTAAGCGAAGTTGTTCGTTCTCTTGTAGTCGACCTCTTCCCCGTCGCCCGACACGAGCAGGATCGACGGTGCGGCCAGAGCTTCACCCGGAGCTGCGAGCTCGCTCTCGAGAGCGGCCTTGAACAGTTCGAACCTGGGGTCTTCGCCGAGCGAGTAGAGCTCGGTGGCGGATGCGTCCTCACGGAGGACCACTATGGCGGAGATGCGGTCGTTGGCAGTGCTTTGGGATATAGAAGAATCTATCTCGGAATCGGAAAGCTCCGTAGCGTCAGCTCTGAAGATCTGGAACATTCCGGCCGAGTCGAGGCTCCTGCAGATCGCAGTTGATTCGTCGTTCATCAATGTGTCGTAGATCTTGACCGGGAAGCGGTGGAAGTCGACGTCGTAAGCGATCTGCTGATCGACATTCTTCAGGTCACACATC
>OMQY01000193.1 GCA_900313405.1 uncultured Eubacteriales bacterium | reverse complement strand
CTCGATCTTCTTATACTCACCCGTTGTCGTAGAACCGATTATCCTGAGCTCTCCTCTGGCAAGAGCGGGCTTAAGGATATTGGCAGCATTGGTCGAACCTTCTGAATCGCCTGCTCCGATGATGGTGTGAAGCTCATCGATAACAAGGATGACATTCTCTTCCTTGATGGCTTCATTGATAACGCCCTTGATCCTGCTCTCGAACTGGCCTCTGAACTGGGTACCTGCTACCATCGCAGGCAGATCGAGCTGCCAGACCTGCATATTACGGAGCTTCTCGGGGACCTCACCTTCTACGATCTTATTGGCAAGTCCCTGTGCAACTGCTGTCTTACCGACACCGGGCTCACCTATAAGGACGGGATTATTATTGGTCCTCCTGTTAAGGATCTGAACAACTCGATCGATCTCACGGTCTCTTCCGAGGATCCTGTCGATCTTTCCTTCCTGTGCTCTCTTGGTAAGATTAGTACCGAATTCATTAAGATACTTGAGCCTGCGCTTAGCGGATCTCTCGCCCTTCTTTTCTTTGCCCTCGGCCTCACGGCCGCCCGGACCACGGAATGAATCCATAAAGCGGCGGATGGGAGAAGGATTATCATCTCCTGCCTCGGATCCGGGACGCATACCAAAAGAATCCTCGGGATCGAGGCCTTCTATATCCGCTACACCCATCGGTGAACCATCTTCGCCGAATTCGTAGATATCATCATCTTCTGTATAGACATCGTCAAAATCGTTATTAACGATCGACCTGAGGAAATCTTCCGGATTAGCGGAATTACCGCCGCCACTGAGCATATCTTCAACACGGTCACTCATCTCTTCGATATTCTGATCATTTATCCCTGCAGCAGAGAACATATCGGATATACCGGCGATTCCCGACTCATAGGCGCACTTGATACAATAGCCCTCATCGACACGCTTACCGTTATCGTAACGGCTGGTAAAGACTATAGCCTGTCTCTTCTTACATACTGAACATATTGGCATAATTTATACTCCATTCTCTTTAACACGTCGCCTCGTACGAGGTCCCGTGATCATGTCGAGAGCCTCTTTCTCGAGTCTCTCACTATCGATAAATGCAGAGATATCTGCATATTGTCCCTTTTCCTTTGCTCTTTGAAGGATCGGCTTCAGGAATTGCCCCGTAAATGATCCTTCTGCTTCGGCCACTTCCTCCGGAGTTCCGCATGCGACGACCTCACCGCCGCGATCTCCGCTGTCAGGGCCGAGATCGATTATATAATCTGCGATCTTAATGACGTCGAGATTGTGCTCGATCACGACTACAGTATTATTATTTTCTGTAAGACGTTCCAAAATGTCAACAAGCTTGTGTACATCTGCGGCGTGAAGTCCCGTTGTGGGCTCATCGAGGACATACATGGTCTTTCCTGTAGCTCGTTTGGACAATTCAGCAGACAGCTTGATCCTCTGAGCTTCACCGCCCGACAGCTGCGTTGAAGGCTGTCCGAGTGTTATATATCCGAGTCCTACATCCTTCAACGTCTGAAGCTTACGATGTATATTGGGAACTGATTCAAAGAAGTCGCATGCTTCATCGACTGACATCTCCAGTACATCTGCGATATTCTTTCCCTTGTATCTGACTTCAAGCGTCTCACGGTTATAGCGTCTTCCCTTACATACATCACATTTTACGAATACATCAGGCAAGAAGTGCATCTCTATCTTATTGACACCGTCACCGCTGCAGGCTTCACATCTTCCGCCCTTGACGTTAAAGCTGAACCTTCCGTTCTTGTATCCTCTTTGCTTAGCATCGGGAGTGTTGGCATAGAGTGCTCTTATCATATCGAAAACCCCGATATATGTCGCAGGATTACTCCTCGGAGTCCTTCCGATCGGTGACTGATCGATAACGATCAGTTTATCAAGATTACTGTAACCCTTGATATCACTGCACTTTACCTTACTCTTACGTGCCCCGTTAAGCTCATGAGACAACACGGGAACGATAGTCGAATTGACCAGCGATGACTTACCGGATCCCGAGACGCCCGTTATACAGGTCAATACACCGAGAGGAATGTCCACATCCATATTCTTGAGATTATTGACACTCGCACCTCTGACAGACAGGAATTGCTTGCCGACCTTACGTCTGTTCCTCGGAACGGGTATAAACTTCCTTCCGCTTAAATAATCACCGGTAAGTGATCCGTCTGTTGCCTCGATCTCCGCAGCCATACCATGTGCTACGATCTGTCCGCCGTTGATTCCGGCTCTCGGACCGACATCGATTATATAATCAGCGGCTCTCATCGTATCCTCATCGTGCTCGACAACGAGAACCGAGTTACCGAGATCCCTCAGCTTACGGAGAGTAGCAAGAAGCTTGTCATTATCTCTCTGGTGAAGTCCTATGGATGGCTCATCCAATATATACAACACTCCCTGAAGACCGGACCCGATCTGTGTAGCCAGTCTTATACGCTGTGCTTCACCGCCTGACAAAGTCGCTGCAGGCCTGCTTAGCGTCATATACTCCAATCCGACATCACTTAAGAACTCGAGTCTGGCCTTGATCTCATGAATAATGGGATCGGCGATCTGCGCGTTACGCTTTGAGAAAGTGAGCTTACTGATGAACTTGATGCAATCCTTAACGGACTTATCAGTCAGCTGACTGATGTTAGTCTTATTAAGGAGGATCGACAATGATTCCTTCTTGAGTCTGGCTCCGCCGCACATAGGGCAGACATCAATACTCATATATCGCTCATAGCTGGCCTTAGCCTCTTCAGACATTGATTCTCTATAACGTCTCATTACGCTCGGGACTACACCTTCCCAGGCTGCATAATAGTCGCCCTTACGGTCGTAGACACTGTTGGATGTGTCTACCTTCATCTTCTCCCCGTCATTTCCATAGAGGATAATGTCTTTTATCTTCTTCGGAAGCTTGTTATACGGAGTGTCCAGGGAGAAACCGTAACGTTCGGAGAGAGCAATTATAAAGCCCCTTCCCCAGCTCTTCGGGTCATCGAAGTTCCATCCTGCTGTCCTTATCGCGCCTTCGTTGATCGACAGGCCGGGATCTGTGATACACAATTCGGGATCCACATTGATAAGTGTTCCGATACCGGAGCATTCGGGACAGGCACCATATGGATTATTGAACGAGAAGCTTCTCGGTGATACTTCACCATAGGATATCCCGCAGTCGGGGCAAGACAATCTCTGCGAGAACATCTCCTCAGCGGAATCAAATTCTCTGACACCGTCATTATCTTCTCTTACTGTCTGAACCTCTACCGTAACCAGTCCGTCAGCAAGCTTAAGCGCTGTCTCACAGGAATCCGTCATGCGTCCTGTGTTGCCGTCTCTGACAACAACTCTGTCGATGATCACATCTATCTCGTGCTTCTTGTTCTTATCAAGCTTGATCTCTTCGTCAAGCTCATATATAGAACCGTCGATACGAACTCTTACATAACCCGATTTCCTGTAATCCTCGAGCTGTCTTGCAAATTCACCCTTCTTGCCTCTGACGACAGGCGCCATGATGATCAGTCTGGTTCCTTCGGGATAAGCTCTGAGCTTGTCAACTATCTGGTCTATTGTCTGAGATTTGATCGGCTTGCCGCATTTCCAGCACACAGGCTGTCCCACTCTGGCATACAGAAGTCTCAGATAATCATATATCTCAGTAACTGTCCCTACTGTAGATCTGGGATTACGGCTTGTCGTCTTCTGATCGATGGATATCGCCGGTGACAGACCGTCAATGCTGTCAACATCAGGCTTCTCCATCTGCCCTAAGAACATTCTTGCATAGGAAGAAAGGGATTCCACATAACGGCGTTGCCCCTCTGCATAGATAGTATCAAATGCGAGCGAACTCTTGCCGGATCCCGACAGACCCGTAAGCACTACGAGCTTATCGCGCGGGATGTCGACATCTATATTCTTGAGGTTATGTTCACGGGCACCGCGTACCCTTATATACTTATATTCTTCCATCTGCTCCTCATTAAGCGAAATTATGTTCTTTTATTATTCCACATAGTTTAACACATTGTAAGTGAAAAGTGGTGTATTTAATAAAGACAACTGATCAAAATCGCTCTTGCTAAAAAAAATACGCTATGGTAGTATATTCAAGCGTTGACCGTGGCCCCATGGTCAAGCGGTTAAGACGGCGCCCTCTCAAGGCGCAATCACGAGTTCG
>OMQY01000182.1 GCA_900313405.1 uncultured Eubacteriales bacterium | reverse complement strand
CGCTCGTTAAGAACAAGGTAAAGGGGAAGGGAGAACTCAAGACCTGGCAGGTAGTTCTGATCATCTTAACGGCACCGATCTGGTTCGGACTCGGAATCGCACTTCTGTCGATCATTTTCTCGATCGTAGTTACGATCCTATCGCTGGTATTCGCATTCATGGTAACGATGGCAGCACTTATCGTGTCCGGCATTGGCGTATTCTTTGTATCACTGATAGCACTTATTGCCGGAGGCGGGTTACACGCAGTAGTAAGTGCAGGAGCGGCTCTGGTCATACTGGGTCTCGGAATCCTGTCGATCATACCGGTTATGGCTTTCGCCAGGGGCTCGATCAAAGTGATCAAGGGTTTCCTGAGCTGGATAAAGAGTCTTTTTGTGAAATAAGGAGGATAGATAAATGGGTACTAATAAGATCATAGCAATCACAGGCGTGTCCTGCATCGTAGCCGGCCTCGGAGTAGGATTTGTCGCATATGCAGCTTCAGGCTTTGATAAGGAAGTCATCATCGGATCCGATGATAGTGAGAAGGTAGAATTTACGGAAGATCTCGAATATACATCGATAAGGATCGATGTTATCAACGAGGATGTAGAATTCCGTGTATCAGAAGACGGAAAGACACACATCGAAGCATGGGATTCCGATGACATTAAGCATACTGTTAAGGTAGAAGACGGTCAGCTTACTATCGTGCAGAAGGATCACCGCAAGTGGTATGAGATGATGTATCTTAACTTCAGTTTTATAACCGAGGACAAGGATCTCATCGTCGAACTGCCTTATGATGAATTCATTAAGCTCGACATCGATTCAACATCCGGCGATATTGATATCCCTTCATTCATTACGGCAGGTGAACTGACCGTTGATACGACAAGCGGCGATGTTACTTCCGAGGCCGTCGTAACAGGCAGTGTCGATATCGATGTAACAAGCGGCGATATCGAAGTCATAAATGCAGACTGCGACACGATCTCTGTCGATACAACGAGCGGCGATGTTACAGTAAGGAATTCATCCTGTAACGAACTGTCAATGGATACGACGAGTGGCGACGTACTGGTCGAGGATACAACGGTAGCAGGTGTAGCTGAACTTGATACGACCAGCGGAGATATAACGATCAGACGCAGTACGGCAGCTTCGTTTGATACGGATACTACATCAGGCGATGTCGATTATGAGAACTGATCTTGAAGATCAGATAACAACAGATGGTTACGGGTGCGCCGGGGTATAACTTCGGCCACCGTTTAACCTATAATGTCCGAGCTTACTCGAGCGGTTTTTCCCCAAACTGCTCGAGTAATGCATTTGTGGCGGCAATACTGTTCTTCTTCTTGATCGAATAGAGCAGGATGGAGTCTCTGACGGACTTTATGCTGAGACAACCGGTGTCCGCATACTCGAGAGCGTTCTTGACTTCATCGACATTCATCTGAAGCGCAAGAGCGATCATGATGACCTTATCCTTACCGGGGTGAAGTCTTCTTCCGTCGAGGAGCTGATACACATAAGTGCGCTCTATCCTGGCAGAACGATACAGGCTCGATCTGTCGACTCCCTTACGATCCATGATCTCTTTGAGATAAGATCTGAAGTCTGTTTTATGATCTTTGCGGATGTTATCTATATATGCTGCGAGCTTATTCTCGTTATCTACTTTTGAAAACTCTTTATAGAGTATGTCGCCGTCCATTTAGGATCGTTCCCTTTCTTAATCTTCTTTGTTATTCTCACGTTTTAGCGAAAAATATGGGTAGGCTGTCAGCCTACAATCCCAAACAAAAACAGAATAAGGATCTGACGACCCTGAGGATGGTCTCCGATATGGTGTACAATGATGGTGATAAATACAAGTGAGGCGTGAGTTCTATGGATAACGAACATAAAGATGCAGTCGACAGATACAGCGATCCCGCCACATCGGATCTGATGGATAAGCTTAAAGATGCGAAGAGTGCAGCGCAGCTTGATTCCTACATGGAATCGATAAACGGAAAGTATTCGGGAAAACTGTCCGAATACCTTCGCTGCATGATGGACCGTAAAAATGTCGATACAGCCTGGCTTGTTAAAAATGCATATTTAGAGCGTACTTATGCCTATCAGATATTGAACGGCAAGAGGAATCCGACAAAAGACAAGATAGTCATGATCGCCTTGGCTCTCGAGATGAGTTTGATAGAGACTCAGCGCGCTCTGGAGATCTCTCATGCCGGCATCCTCTATCCCAAGGATGAGCGCGACAGCGTACTTATTTATGCAGTCGAACATTCGCTCAACATCCGCGACACTAACGTCCTTCTGTCGAAGTATAAAATGACGGAACTTCAGTAAGGTAAGAGGGGCTGAGATCGTCGACAGACCGAAAAGGGGAAAGCCCGCATCATCCGGCATATTCCGTGAGGAATAAAAAATAGGCTGCCATGGCAGCCTATTTAATGTTATCTGTCTTAAACGGATATCAGGATAATCCGTCATCTTCCGGAGGGAGCCCGGGGATGATCTTCTTGAGCAATCCGCCCTGTTCTTCCTCTGCAGGAGCAGAATATGTGTTCTGCGCAGGTGCGGAATTAGCCGTGTAGTTGTTAGGATCGAACTGAGCCTGCTGACCGTAGGGGTTATTGGCGGGCGTGGGCTGACCGTAAGGACTGACTCCGGGTGTCGGCTGTCCGTAAGGATTGGCCGCAGGTGTCGGCTGTCCGTAAGGGTTAGACACAGGCTGCCCATAGGGATTGGAAACGGGCTGGCCGTAAGGCTGACCATAACCCTGGCTCTGAAGAGGCGCTGCAGTGTGAGCATAGTACTCGGCACTGTTGTAACGATATGCTTCCTCGACATCCTCATCATCGGACTTACCCTTGCGCTTGCTGAGTATCGAGAAAATGATCAAGCCTGCAAGGCCGATACCGGTGATAACGCCGGCCCAGATCATGGGTTCCTTAAGGAATACTTCGGCAAGAGCTTCCATGATAGGCTTCATGTTCTTATCTGCTCCGCGCTTGCTGTACTCTTCGTCGATGAATTCACTGAAGGATGTCCTCATCGCAGACCACAGGATCCACTCAACGAATGCTGCGATGAATACGGCGGTGCTTATCTTACGCAAAGCCAGGAACTTGTTCTTGTGGATAAATACCATGACAACGGAGAGTATAACGGCGATTCCGAGAAGCACATATGATCCGAGCAGGATGTTGTCCTTCTGATCGAGATTCTCGTATATCGTATTGTCATCCATATCCTTGCGGGCATCCTTGATGGACTTGTTCATATCATTTACGAAGTCATCCACGAGGTCTTCCTGCTCGGCAACGGATATCCTGTATCCTGTCTGATCCTCGAGCTCGGGAACGACTTCGTCGAGGATGTAGTCTTCGTAATAATCATCATCGAAAACATTCTTCTCGCCGCCAAGCATTCCGTCAACAAAATCATCGATGAACTGCTTCATGAAGTCGCGCGAGAAGATATCATCATACTCGATGTCATACTGCGCCAGAGTACTGTTCTCTTCGAGCGAGTCGGCAAACTCATCTTCAGCGTACTTGTAGAATTCGTCTATTACGCCGTCTGCGGTAAAGATCTTCTTGTAGTATTCGACATCATAGATCGTCGTACCTACGGACAGACCTGTTAATCCGGCGAAAAAGAAAAAGTTAATGGCAAGTCCAAGGATAATTCCGAGGACTACAACGCCGGTCTTTTCTTTCCTCATATCATTCCTCCTAATCTGATCGTTTCCCGATCGACCATCATTCTAACAATCACAATAATACAATATTTTTTATAATTATGAAACACAGACGCTCAGGGAAGAACTATGATCGTCGAAAGTGGTATAATCACATACGTATGGGGGCTCGTTCGGGCGGGAGAATAAGAGGGTAAAAATGTCTGACGATAAGATATATATCGCCATCGATCTGAAGTCTTTTTATGCATCAGTCGAATGTGTCGAGCGAGGGCTCGATCCGCTCACGACCAACCTTGTCGTGGCTGATCCTACGAGGACCGAGAAGACGATATGCCTTGCAGTATCCCCGTCTCTTAAGGCTTACGGGATAAGCGGCAGAGCGAGGCTTTTCGAGGCGCTTCAGAGAGTTGAAGAAGTCAACCGTCAGAGGCAGGCGGCGATCGGAGGTAAGGACTTCACGGGTGAGTCGACTTATGACCCTGACGTAAGATCGAACCCGAATCTTAAGCTCGGTTTCATTATGGCACCGCCTCAGATGGCGCGCTACGTCGAAGTGAGCACTAAGATATATTCCATCTATCTCAAATATATAGCACCCGAGGACATCCATGTGTATTCGATCGATGAAGTCTTTATCGATGCGACAGGATATCTGAAGACTTATAAGATGACCGCTCATGAGTTGACGCGTAAGATGATAGATGACGTCCTTAAGGCAACCGGAATCACAGCGACTGCCGGGATAGGAACGAATATGTATCTGTGTAAGGTGGCGATGGATATTGTTGCCAAGCACATTCCGGCTGATAAGGACGGTGTGAGGATCGCCGAGATAGATGAACGGAGTTACCGTGAACTCCTGTGGGATCACAGACCGATCACCGATTTCTGGAGAGTCGGCAAAGGGACGGCTGTGAAGCTCGCCGAATGCGGAATGTATACCATGGGCGATATTGCACGTTGCTCGCTCGGTGGCAGGAATGATTACCACAATGAGGATCTGCTGTATAAGCTGTGCGGAGTCGCAGCGGAGTATCTGATAGATCATGCATGGGGAGTGGAGCCGTGTACGATCGCCGATGTTAAGTCGTACCGGCCGGTGTCGTCGAGCCTTTCTTCCGGTCAGGTGCTGATGGAACCTTACACATACCGTAAGACGGAAGTGATCGTGCGTGAGATGACGGATGCGCTCGTACTCGATCTTGTCGACAAGGGACTGGTGACGAGTCAGATCGTTCTCACGATCGGCTATGATACGGAGAATCTCAATAATCCGGACATCATGAGACGTTACAGAGGACCGGTGGTTTATGACTACTATGGAAGGCGTGTGCCCAAGCATGCGCACGGAACGGTAAAACTCGAACGGCATACTTCTTCAACGTCGATAATCGTAGGGAAGATGATGGAGCTCTACGGGAAGATAACGGACAGGGACCTTCTGGTAAGAAGAGTTACCGTAGCGGCCGCAGATCTGGTGCCTGAAGGGGCAGTGCTTCCGTACGACGATACTGCCGGTGAGCAGATGGATCTTTTTACCGATTATGAAGCGCGCGAGGAGGAGCGTAAGGCAGAGCAGGAGAGGCTTGCCAGGGAGAAGACGCTCAATAAGGCGATGCTGGATATCAAGAAGAAGTATGGCGGCAATTCGCTTCTTAAGGCATCGAGTCTTAAGGAGGGATCGACTGCGGCTAAGCGCAATAAACAGATCGGAGGGCATCAGGCATGACAACACCCGATTTCCCGTATGCCGATATCCTGGATAAGGAACGCCCCCGTTCTGCCTCTCATCCGCCGTCTCCGAGAGCTGACAGAGCAGTTCAGTTTGCTGCTTTCGCTGCGCTGACGGGTTATGGCGATGCAGTAAATGAGACCGCACGCCTTACGGATCACAGACCTGAGATCACTGAGGATATGAAGAATGTCCTCGACATGAAGCTGTGTGAGATAGAGTCCCGTGAAGGATCTCAGCCGGAGGTCATACTTACCGTCTATGAGCCCGACCTGCACAAATCAGGAGGACGTATCGTTTCCGTAAGCGGGAGGGTAAGGCGGATAGATCAGGCACTCAGGACAATAGAACTGACGGACAGACGGTCATATAAGATAGATGATGTGTACGGGATCCGGATACCTTAATGAACAGACAAAAAGGCGTCCCGTTGATGATGTGGGACGCCCTTCGTGTTAGTGGAGCCTCCAGCCGGGATCGAACCGGCGACCTCATCCTTACCATGGATGCGCTCTACCTACTGAGCTATAGAGGCG
>OMQY01000296.1 GCA_900313405.1 uncultured Eubacteriales bacterium | reverse complement strand
TGCGGAAATATCATGGAAATGGAAGAGGTATGGGATACGCTCTCCGGCAAAGGGGAGGAGGATGTTGTCGATATTGCAACCGTTATCGCATCAAAGATGATCATGCTTGCGGATAAACAAGGGCAGCTTACACCTGATGAACTTATAGAAGAATTAAGAGCGAGGCTTAATGACGGCAGAGCGCGCGATGAGTTCGTCAAGCTTATAAGGTCGCAGGGAGGTTTGTTCATCGACGGCGTTCCCGTATACCGTGACAGACCGAATAAGATCTTTGAGGTAAGGTCAAAGAGGGACGGATATGTCAGATCGATAAGAACTGATGAGATAGGTTATTCATCAGTGATGCTCGGCGCGGGACGATTGAAGAAGGACGATGAGATCGATTACGGCGCGGGAATAAAGTTCATAAAGAAACGGGGCGATCAAGTAAGTTACGGTGATGTTCTGTGTGAACTGTATGTAGGTAAGGATTCCGTTATAACGCCTGACAGTAATGCATTGAAGGAGATCGCCGATAAAGTATTCAAAGCCTACAATATCATGCCCGGAGCGCCTGAGAAAAGAAGATCGGTTATTGACGTTCTTGAACAGCAATAGTATAATGCAAACAAATGTTCAGAATGGAGACAGCGTGCAGCAGGGATGCCCGAGCCACAGTCTACAACATATATCGGTATCGACCCCGGGTATGCGATCACGGGTTACGGAATAATCAGGAAGACGGGTAATAAACTCTCGGCAGTTGACTATGGTGTCATAGAGACAAAGGCGGGTACTGATTTCCCTTTAAGGCTGCTTTCCATTAATGAGAAGATCAGATATCTTCTGGAGATGTATAAGCCGGATTATATGTCCGTTGAGGAATTGTTTATCTCGGCAAACAGGACGACCGCCGTCGGTACGGCTCAAGCCCGCGGAGTGGTCCTTCTCGAGGCGGCGCGCGCCAATATTCCTGTATACGAGTTTACGCCGGGGCAGGTTAAGCTTGCCGTTACAGGATACGGCAAAGCCGAGAAGAAACAGGTTCAGGCGATGGTAAAGACGCTGCTCGGTCTAAAGGAGATACCGAAGCCTGATGATGCCGCAGACGGGCTTGCGATGGCAATTTGTCTCGCGAATACCGGAACTGTTAATTCCGGTATGGCCGTTTCCGGTTATCAGTATGGAAGATACGGATACAGCAGAAGGAATGAATTCGGTTAAAATGATATATAATCATTGACGAGCCTTAAGGAGTGAACAGATGGGGATATATTCATATATCAAAGGAATACTCGTAAGTAAAGATGAAGACGATATCGTGATCGATAATAACGGGATCGGATATGAGGTGATCTGTCCTTATTCGATATCCGATAAGATCGGTCCGGAAGGCACTGAAGTTAAGGTCTGGATCTATCAAAGTGTAAGAGAGGACGATATTACCTTATACGGTTTTCCGTCGCTGGAGATGAAGGAGATGTTCTTAAGCCTTATCGGTGTATCGGGGATCGGTCCAAAGGTTGCTCATTCCATATGTGCGCAGGTCGAGCCCGACAGATTTGCTCTTGCCGTTGTCGGCAGTGACATCACTTATCTTACTTCGGTCAAAGGACTTGGTAAGAAGGGCGCTGAAAGGATCGTCCTTGAACTGAAGGATAAGCTTAAGAAATCCGGCATATCGGCCGGCTCATCGGCTTCTGTCAAGAGCAAAGGAGCTTTGCGCGATCCTTCTGGAGAGGCTGTATCCGATATGGGCAGCATTGCATCTGATGCGATCGAAGCGTTAGTCGTATTGGGGTATAAGGAGCAGACTGCTGCGCAGACCGTGAGTTCCTGTTATGAGGATGGCATCGATCTTCAGACTCTGATCAAGAAATCTCTTAAGAGCCTTGCGAGGTGAGCCGGGATATGAATTACGATCAGGGTTTTAACGGATATGAAGATGAAGAGCGCGTTATCGGCAGATCCAAGCAGTTTGACGACCGTGACGAGAAGACATTAAGACCGATAACGTTTGAGGATTACAGCGGTCAGTCGAAGGTCAAGGAGAATCTTAAGATATTCATTAATGCGGCGAAGACGCGCGGTGAAGCCTTAGACCATGTGCTGTTGTACGGTCCCCCGGGATTGGGCAAGACAACTCTTGCGGGCATAATTGCCTCGGAGATGGGTGTAGGGATGCATATTACCACAGGTCCTTCGATCGAGAAAACAGGGGATCTTGCTGCGATACTTACAAATCTCGGCGAGAATGAAGTGTTGTTCATCGATGAGATCCACCGACTGAACAGAAGTGTTGAAGAGCTACTATATCCCGCTATGGAGGATTACTGTCTTGATCTTATGATAGGCAAAGGTCCGTCGGCAAGATCTGTCAGACTTGATCTGCCTCATTTTACGTTAGTCGGTGCGACTACAAGGGCAGGCATGCTGTCTGCACCGTTAAGAGACAGGTTCGGTATGATCCACCGGCTTGAGCTTTATGAGACGGAAGATCTTATGTCGATCTTAAGCCGGGATGCAGCTCTTATGGATATAAAGATCGATGAAGAAGGATTGCGTAATATCGCCGGAAGATCAAGAGGTACTCCGAGAATAGCTATAAGACTGCTCAAGCGCATGCGTGACTACGCGCTGCATATGAATAAAGACATCATCGATAAGGAAGTATCGGACTTCGGATTGAAGGCCCTTGATATTGATGATATCGGACTCGACGCCGTGGACCGGAGAATATTGACTTCCATAGCTGATGTTTTCAGAGGCGGT
>OMQY01000169.1 GCA_900313405.1 uncultured Eubacteriales bacterium | reverse complement strand
GTATCACGAGAGAGCAGAAGGGTATCGGCTGCGGCCAGGCTTCCGCGGTTCTCGCTGTTGCCAAGGCAAGAGACGAGTACTTCGAGAAGACGGGCGTTTATATCCCGCTCTGTTCTGACGGCGGTATCGTTCATGATTACCATATGACTCTGGCGCTGGCTATGGGTGCCGACTTCCTGATGCTGGGAAGGTATTTCGCCAGATTCGACGAGTCTCCTACACGTAAGCTCCTGGTCAACGGTTCGTATGTTAAGGAGTACTGGGGCGAGGGCTCTAACAGGGCGCGTAACTGGCAGAGATATGACGACGGCGGCAAGGGCGGCAAGATGGCCTTTGAGGAGGGCGTTGATTCCTATGTTCCTTATGCAGGTAAATTGAAGGACAACCTCGACACATCGCTCGCCAAGGTCAAGGCTACAATGTGTTCCTGCGGTTCTTCGTCCATCGAGGAGCTCCAGCAGAAGGCAAGACTGGTAGTCGTATCGTCCACTTCCATCATCGAGGGCGGCGCTCACGACGTTATCCAGAAAGAAAATGACAGAACGGCCAGATAATGAGGCATTTGCCAACTGACGGTCTTTTGAATTACAATATACAGGTTATTAATAAGGAAGAGGTAAATCTATATGGCAAATGAGGCAATAAAGGATTCCAAGAACACATATACCCAGGAAGGCTATCAGAAGCTGCTGGATGAGCTCTCAGAGCGTAAGACCAAGATCACGGCCGAGATCACACAGAGACTGGCCGAGGCAAGAGCTCAGGGCGACTTGTCGGAGAATTCCGAGTACGATGATGCTAAGGATGCTCAGGCCAAGAACGAGGCCAGGATCAAGGAAATCGAGGCTATCCTTAAGGATGCTGACGTTCTGAGCGACGATGAGATCTCGAAGACAAAGATCTCTCTCGGATCGACCTTCGATCTGCGCGATGAGGAGACAAAGGAAGTCGAGACTTATGTACTCGTTAATGCTAACGAGGAAGATATTTTCGAGAACAGACTGTCGAAGGATTCTCCTCTGGGCGTAGCCATCCTCGGCAAGAAGAAGGGTAACGTCGTTGAGGTCAGCACCAACGCCGGTACTTTCAAATATAAGATCATGAAGATCGGTAAGTGATCAGGAGGCTTCCCGATCCTACCGACACGAGCGCGACCAGACATCGCGCTCTTTTACTTAAAGGAACAGTTACAGCCAAGGCCGGCCGGGCCCCGCAGGACATAAGCCACCGGCCCCATGCTCGAAAAGGAGATTACCAATCATGGCAGACAACGAGACGCAGAATGCACAGAACGCACAGGCCCAGCAGGCTCCCCAGGTCGACATCAGCGAGCAGAACAGGATCAGACGTGAGAAGCTTGCCGCGATGCAGGCAGAGGGCAAGGATCCCTTTGTCATCACCAAGTATGATGTGACTGACCACTCGACAGAGGCGAAGGCCAAGTTCGAGGCCAAGGAAGCCGAGCTCAAGGCGCAGGCAGGGGACGATGAGGAGAAGCTCGCAGAACTCCTCGCAGCAGATCAGATCACGGTCTCCGTCGCCGGCCGTATGATGCTCAAGCGCGTTATGGGTAAGGCTTCGTTCGCGAACATCGCAGACCTTAAGGGCAACATCCAGATCTATGTTGCCAGAGACAGCATCGGCGTCGACGACTACCAGGCATTCAAGAAGTATGACATCGGCGATATCCTGGGCGTCAAGGGCTTCCTCTTCAGGACGAGGACGGGCGAGATCTCCGTTCACGCCACCGAGGTCGTCCTGCTCAGCAAGAGCATTCAGGTGCTGCCCGAGAAGCATCACGGCCTCACCAATACCGACATGCGCTACCGCCAGAGGTATCTGGACCTGATCGTTAATCCCGAGGTCAAGGATACCTTCGTCAAGAGATCCAAGATCATCAAGGAGATCCGTAACTTCCTCGACGGCAGGGGCTTCATGGAAGTCGAGACACCTATGCTGGTATCCAACGCCGGCGGCGCCGCAGCCAGGCCGTTCGAGACTCACTATAATGCGCTGGACGAGGACGTTAAGCTCCGAATCTCGCTCGAGCTGTACCTCAAGAGACTGATCGTCGGAGGCCTCGAGCGCGTCTACGAGATCGGCCGTGTATTCCGTAACGAGGGTGTCGACACAAGGCACAATCCGGAGTTCACGCTGATGGAACTCTACCAGGCATACACCGATTACGAGGGCATGATGGAGCTGACAGAGTCCATGTTCAGATACTTGGCCCAGAGCGTTCTCGGCACGACAAAGTTCAAGTACGGCGACATCGAGCTCGACTTCGGTAAGCCCTTCGCACGCCTTACGATGAATGACGCGATCAAGCAGTATGCAGGCATCGACTTCGATACGGTCGACGGTGACGAGACCGCCAAGGCACTCGCACGCGAGCACCACATCGAGTTCGAGGAGAGACACACAAAGGGCGACATCGTGAACCTCTTTTTCGAGGAGTATTGCGAAAAGAATCTCATCCAGCCCACATTCATCACCGATCATCCGGTTGCGATCTCACCGCTCACCAAGCGTAAGCCCACGGATCCCGACAAGGTCGAGCGCTTCGAACTCTTCATCAACACCTGGGAGATGTGCAACGCCTACTCCGAGCTCAACGACCCGATCGACCAGCGCGAGCGCTTCGCCGCACAGGACGCAGCATTCGCAGCCGGCGACGAGGAGGCCAACCACACCGATGAGGACTTCCTCACGGCCCTCGAGATCGGCATGCCCCCGACGGGCGGCATCGGATACGGCATCGACCGTCTGGTGATGCTGCTGACGGACAGCCCGAGTATAAGGGACGTACTGTTGTTCCCGACCCTGAAGAGTGTCTCTAATTGACACCCCTTATT
>OMQY01000100.1 GCA_900313405.1 uncultured Eubacteriales bacterium | reverse complement strand
TCATATTTCCGTAATATTTCTCGAAAAGAAGTTTTGAACACAAATAGTCAAACTATATTGATTAAATAAATGAAAGCACTATTTATGTAGTGGTTTTCGAGTGAAAATAATGTTCAAAATGTTCAAAAGTCTGTAGATAACTATAAAACAAACCTTTTTGATTTTGGCGTGCCCTAAACGTTTGAATTTGTTGGCCTTCCACTTTGTCAAGTGCTTTATGACAAAACAATTACACAAATTTTACAGTAATATTAAACGCCCTGTTTTATTGGCTTTTGTATACGATAGCACATCTTAAGCGCTTGGCCATGTCCATGTATAGCGGACACGAAAATACTGAAAATTCCTCTTGACACGTTGCTAAACGCATATTTGTATAAGAACATAATTTTGATATAATCTCACATATGAAAATCGCAGTAACTACACTATTCGGACTGGAGAGCTGTGTCCGTGACGATCTCACGGAACACGGCTTTGATAAGGAGTCCATTACCGTCAGTGACGGTCTCGTAACCGTCGCCACAACAGATGCCTCATTCGCATCTGATGTCGCCCGAACCAATATGTGGGTAAGGCGCGGAGAAAGAGTACTCCTCGAGATCGCAGACTTCGATGCAAAAGAGTTTGACGAATTCTATGAGAAGACAGCTTCCATCAACTGGAATGAATATATCCCCGCCGGATTTGCCATCACGGTTAACGGGTACTCAAGGAAATCGGCACTCTTCGGCATCAGCGCCTGCCAGAGCCTGGCAAAAAAGGCGATCGTCCGTTCGATCTGTAGGAGCAGAAGGCTTCCCGAAGATGCTCTTATCGCCGAAGACAGGAATAAGGGTGAAGTCAGGATCCAGTTCGGTATCGTTAAGGATCACGTAAGCATGATGATCGATACATCAGGTGACGGCCTTCATAAGCGCGGTTACAGACCTCTCACACATGAAGCGCCGATCCGCGAGACACTCGCCTCCGGTATGGTCAGCATCGCAAGATTCGTACCTTATGGCTACGAGACGCTTGTCGATCCTTTCTGCGGCTCCGGAACCATATTGATCGAAGCCGCCATGATGGCTTGCAATATGGCTCCGGGAAGAAACAGACACTTTGCATATGAGTCTCTTCCCTATATCGGAGTATCTGCGCGTAATAATGCCCGTGAGGAAGCTTTGTCAGTAGAAGATACAACGCCGTCGGATGATATCTATTTCTTCGGCTCGGACATTGACAGACGTGCAGTTGCCGATGCAAGGAAGAATGCAGAGACCGCAGGCGTCTCAGACTTTATCAGATTCTCGGTTGCCGATGCGGCTACAAGGACACCTGAAGCCCTGAAGTCTCTTACGGGATCAGATCGTCAACTCATATTGACCAATCCCCCTTACGGAGGACGTCTTCTTACTGTAGAAGAGGCTGATGAGATCTATAAGATGATCGCCCGTACATATCTCACACCGGACGGACTCTGCCGTAAGGGTATAAGGCTGTCTGTTATCACGCCGGATGATACTTTCGAGCAGACGACAGGATTCAAGGCCGATAAGAGGACAAAGCTCTATAACGGCAATATCAAGTGCCAGCTCAATAATTACTATAAGCTTAACAGGCGCTGATATTATCCTATCTTATACTCAGCGTTCGGCTTGAAGCCTGCTTGTACGCATAAGTCCGTGAACTCATCCGAATAGACAAATCCTTCGAAGATCTCAAGTCTCGTAGCACCGTTGTTCATACGTTCTGTCCAGTAGTTGAAGCCGTAGTCATCAGGTTCACGATCGAGGAATATCCTGTACATCCTCGTCAGGAACTCGCTGTTATCGAGATCCAAGACCTTCATCTCCTCGCTGAAGATGAAGCCGTATGCTACGTCATAACCGTTAAGAGATCCGCCGATAAGTCCGTTCGACCAGTTATCAAGTCCCTGCTGATCAGGTTCGCGGCCCAGAGCAAGATTATAAAGGCGGGTTACGAATGCCTTTATCTTCGAAGGGCTGGGTGATAAGCCGATCGTGGTGGCAGATTCGAACTGTGCATCTCCTACACCGTAGCGGGCGCAAAGTATAGCGAACTCCTCCGAGTTAACAAATCCGGATACGACGAATTCGCGCGTGTAGAACTGCTCAAGCTTCCCGGTCCAGTCGGCAAATCCGGCAGGATCAGGCTCTCTTCCTAAGCATACACGATAAAGCCTTGTAACGAACTCTCCGTTACTTAAGTCATAGCTGTCCATCTCCGGTGACATACAGAAGGCTGCAGCAACCTGAGGTCCGCTCATCGAACCGCTTGCCAGCTGGCTGATCCAGTTACGCAGACCGTCTCTGTCAGGATCGCGCCCGAGAACGCCGTTATAGAGCTGAACTACAAGCGGCTTGATGTTCATATTGTTATCAACAAGATCAGGGTTCTTGAAGGTGGCCAGATTAACGCTGTAATAGCTCAGGAAATCATGGCACTCCTTACTGTTGATGACCTGTGTAAAGATATAATTACGGCTGTAACCGTCTCTTATGAACTTGAGCATATTATCGACTTCTTCACTGACCGCTTCGCGATTGCAGAAAGTCGTATACATCAGCTTGATGAAGTCGGAATCAGACAGATGAGCTGCAGCGAATTCACCTGAATTGATGAAATTGATCGCGATGTCACCTGCCGAAGAGCCGTTCGACAGCATAGTCGAATAATTGCTTACCTCATCGGCAGCGGGAGTCCTTCCGAGCAGCCTGTCATAGAGCATATTGATGTAGTCATTATAAGCATTTACCTTTGACGGCAGTTCACATGCTACTCCCGGCATCTGATCGAAGACCGGGATATAGAAGTGCAGTGCAGAATCAAGGAGCCCCGAAGCCTTATATGCTTCATACATGCGTCTTCCCTCTGATGCGACCGACTGGGTAGCGGTCATATACTGATGACGGCAAAGCGAATACTTACGGTCAGGAGATACATTAAATCGCATATAATAGAGCGTATCCTGACCGTTGATGGTGTAGTTGTAGAATATCCACTTGGCACCGAACACGATAGATAAGCCCTGCGTATTCCACGGGATATGGTATGTTGAATTGAAATTGGCGTCCAGACCGTTCGCCGCGAGCTCGAGTCCGTGTCTTGACGCATTGATGGCGTCTGAATAAGACCCGATGTTATAGAAGTTGTAAACACCGTTAGTACCGTTCGAGGAATTGCTTCCGTTACGTCCGCACTCCTGAAGCGCATGAGAGGCAAGGAACACGGGGTTAATGCCCGTATTATCCGATCTGGCACTGTTTCCCGCTATAGCGAAGATATCCTGATAGAGCATAGGCGTAGCATCAAGGAACGTCGCGGTATTAGGCGATGCCATAAACGAGTTGTTAAGCACTCTTCCGATCGCGGAAGGATCAACGGAATTGTCAGTATAGTTAAGATCCACGAACTGGAACACAGAAGCCTCGGACATCATATTACGCGGATCCATATAGTATGCAACGAGGGCTCGGGATGCATTGACCCAGTTAGGAGAGTCTACGATCCCGGTATATGAACGGGACTGCCATGTGGCGTCAGTGGTATTCTGAACAAGAGAAACGCCGGACTTTGTCTCCTTATCGAGGCAATCTGACCATGTGCTTCCGACATTCTCGGGATGGAATACCCACTGCGGATGCTTAGCATGAAGATCTCTCAGATACGGCTTATAGGAATCCGGGAAACCTGCGATCGCCGATTCAAATGCGGCATCGGCAGGCTGCGACGAATTGGAAGAGATATCAACCTGTACATATTTGGATGCAACGTAACCGGAGTATGTCTTACCGTTCTGAACGACCGATACTGCATACCAGTCCGAGCAAGCGGATGTATCGTCTGCTTCTGCCTGAACTGTCGCCGTAACAGCCACACGGGCGCCGAGCGATGCAGTAGTTAC
>OMQY01000099.1 GCA_900313405.1 uncultured Eubacteriales bacterium | reverse complement strand
TCCTTCGTAAGGGCGTCGATCACACTAAGGATCAGAGCTATGTTCTCTATACTCTGACACAGTACCAGCTCGAACACACATACCTGCCGCTGGGAGAATATTCCAAGGCGGAAGTCAGGCAGTTTGCTGAAGAGCATGGCTTCGTCAATGCCCGTAAGCATGACAGTCAGGATATATGTTTCGTCCCGGACGGGAACTACGTCGGGTTCATGGAGAGATACCGCGGCACGACATATCCTGAGGGTGATATCGTCGATACATCAGGCAAGGTCCTGGGACGGCATAACGGCTATGTCCGCTATACGATCGGCCAGCGCAAAGGTCTTGGCATCGCATCCGACAGACCGCTGTTCGTAGTAAGGGTCGAGCCCCAAGAGAACCGCGTCGTGGTAGGCTATGAAGAGGAGCTTTTCCATAAGACCGTGACGGCGGGTGACGTGAACCTGATATCTGTCGAGAAGATAGATAAGCCGATGCGCATAACGGCCAAGATAAGGTACGGCCAGAAAGAGCAGCCCGGCGTTGCAGAGATGACGGAAGACGGACGGCTGAAGGTTGTTTTCGATGAGGCTCAGAGGGCTCCGGCAAGAGGACAAGCGCTCGTAATGTACGACGGCGATATCGTAGTCGGCGGCGGCGTCATAGACTGACATAAGCACGAGCATAAGTGTATAATCATAAGTGATCACCTTTGATATGAGAGGCGGTGCATTTATGATACTCGGCATTGAGATAATTAACTTTGACGTTTTCGATGATGACAAGTGCGGAATGCTCATAGACGACAGCATCGCCGTAGCTTCGGGCAACGTTGAAGGGACAGGTGCCTTAAGGCTCCGTAACCTGAACGCCCTGATCGGCAGGAACCGCACCGGCAAATCCAGTTTCATCCTCGCGATGTCCTTCATCAAACGATGCATAATCCACGACGTGGCGCAGGCTTCGACCCTCGACGGCCGCCCGGGATTCTCCAACATGGTCATTGATAAAACCCGCCCTGCGGAGTTCAAGATCTTCTTCCGCATCAAGGACAGGGCGTCCGGCAAGACCAAATTCCTTCAATATGAACTCGCGATCGAGGCAGGCAAGTTCGGCAGCCCGATCGTCGCATCCGAGAAGATCATCCTGTCGCTCAGAAACGACGGCGTGATTACCAAGCACACCCTTCTCGACCTTAAGTACGGCACCGGGATCGTCTGCTTCGACGACAACTGTATCGACACAACGATCGCGGACGACAAGCAGACCGCACTCAGCGTCTACGGCAAGATCGGAACCTATAGGGATATCTGCGATCTCTATCACGAGATCGACCGCTGGTTCTTCTGTAATTTCTCTTCTGAGGAAGTATCCTCCTATTATTCCGACGGGAATGCCCCCGGCGGCCACAAGCACCTGAACAGCACCGGCTCGAACATGAGCAACGTGCTCGAATACATGCGTCAGACAGATGCCGATAACTATGAGCGTGTGATCCGATCCATCCAGGACCGCATCCCCGCCATGAAGAAGAAAAAGACCCTGCCCGCCAATCTCGAGGGCAGTCACGACAAGCTCTTCCTCTATCTGCTGCTGCTGTCCGACCGCGACCCGCATTCGACCATCTTCATCGAGACTCCCGACCGCGACCTCTATCACGACATGGTCGACGTCCTGGCCGATGAGATGCGCGAATTCTCGATCAAGAATCCGTACTCTCAGATAATCTTCTCGACGCACAATCCTTATATCGTCGAGAGCATGTCCCCGCGCGAGATCTGGGTCTTCTCCCGCGACTTCGGAAGCGAACAGGACGACGGCGTCAAGATCAAGTGCGCAGGCTCGGACCCTGTCGTTAATTCGCTCTTTGACGAAGGCGTCGGCATGGGTGCCATCTGGTACGGCGGCCACCTCGATGAGCCCGGGGAAGAGGATGTCGAAGAAGATGATGACGACAAGTGATGAACGCCGCGGATCGTTCCAAGGTGACTCATCGAAAAGGATACAGGAAACAGTCTATGCATATAGAGATCCTAACAGAAGATAAATCCGGAGCAGTAGTCGTAGAACGGCTCGCCACACGGATCTGCGAGACCGAAGGCTGCGATGCCGACATCGCCGTCCGGCCTCACCGCGGCTGCGGAAGTCTCCCCAAAGACCCCGACGCCAAGCCTCCCAAGTTCGCGTCCTCGCTCCTCGATCTCCTGCCGGCCAAATGCCGCGCTTACAACAAGTCCATCGGAGGCACAGACACGATCCTCGTCGTCGTCATGGACTCCGACGACCACGATCCCGAAGAACTCCGCTACGAGCTCTATCGTGTCTGCAAGAAATACGCCCCGCGCCTGCGATCCGTCGTCGGCCTCTGCACCGAAGAGATCGAGGCCTGGCTCCTCGGCGACTCCGCCGCGATCTTCGCCGCCTACCCCGACAGTTCTCCCGAAGCCCTCGCCGCCTATGAACAAGACAGCATCTGCGGCACCTGGGAGCAGCTCTGCCGCGTAGTCTGCCCGGACACCTACGAGAGCATCATCGACATCGGCTACCCCGCCATCGGTCACTACAAGGCCCGCTGGGCCGAGAAGATCTCCGAATTCATGGAGCCCGGGAACAACATCTCTCCCAGCTTCGACAACTTCAAGATGTCGCTCATCACCGCCATCCGCAAGCCCGGCCCGATCCCCGACCGCATCACCACCCGCAGCCTCAACGGCCGCACCTCCCCCGGCGGCAAGCCCGTGAGAAGAACGAGCTTCTGAAGGGGCGACCCGCATCTTCCGCGGAATATACGAACAGTCCTTGTCGCCGCGCCGCGCGCTGCTCCTGCGGAACTAATTCCGCGGAAGATACTCGCGCCTGCAGTGACCTCTACTCCGGTTACACTATTTGTAACACCGGGAGTAACAAAAAGTGTAAAAGTATCCCG
>OMQY01000235.1 GCA_900313405.1 uncultured Eubacteriales bacterium | reverse complement strand
TATTCAGTCCTATATGACGGCAGGCGTCGAGAGGATCGTGTCGGATGCACTCAGATCGACACTGAAGGACCCTCGTGAGAGTGCTTTTATGCTCAAGTTTGCCGCTGCGACAAAGAGAGCATCTCATAAGAGAGCAACGGCAAAGATGAACGGAGAACACATCCCGCCTTTTCTCATCGCCAGCATCACTTCCGGGTGCAATCTGCATTGCGCCGGATGCTATTCAAGATGCAATGATTCGACGAATGACAGAGAGCCGGAACGGCAACTTACCGCCGGCGAATGGCTTGGAGTGTTCGAAGAAGCGGACGAACTCGGAATAAGCTTTATCCTGCTGGCCGGAGGAGAGCCGCTTCTGCGTAAAGATGTTATCGATGCTGCCGGTAAGGTTAAGAATGTTCTGTTTCCGGTGTTTACGAACGGCACTATACTCGGAGGAGCCTATCTGGATGTTTTCGATAAGAACAGGAACCTGATACCGGTTATCAGTATCGAAGGCGACAGGGAAACAACTGATGCACGTCGCGGCAATGGTGTTTACGATCGGCTGATCGGGGTAATGAATGATCTGAGCGGCAGAGGCATATTGTTCGGAGCATCCGTCACGGTCACTTCGGCAAATCTCGAAGAGGTTACTTCGGATGCCTTTATCTCATCGCTACGGGACAAGGGCTGCAAGCTGATCCTGTACGTGGAATATGTTCCCGTTACAGATGACAGCACCGACCTCGCTCCGGGAGACAAAGAACGTGAGATGTTAAAGAACAGTATTGCCGCGGATCGCGACAAGTATGAGGATATCGTCTTCGTATCGTTCCCGGGCGACGAGAAATCATCCGGAGGTTGCATAGCAGCCGGAAGAGGATTCTTCCATATCAACTCACACGGAGGCGCCGAACCGTGCCCCTTTTCCCCGTATTCCGATACAAACGTCCGGGATACTTCCGTAAGAGAAGCACTGCGGTCGAAGCTCTTTGCAGCGCTCCGGGAAGGCGATTATCTTAAGGACGATCATGCCGGGGGCTGTGTCTTATATGATAAGCGTCATGAAGTAGAACAGATCCTCCTGACAAACCCTGCATCCTCGAGCTTTTTGACATAAACGCTCAGACGTTCGTAAAGCGGCTCGGCATCGTCACCGTACTTCCCGCGAACGAGCTGACCGATATCATATACCGACCGCTTTCCGTCTATGAGAAGAAAGATGAAGCTCCCCATCCCCTCGAGCTTGATATGTGACACCGGCGGCCTTTTGAAGAAGCGCTGAGCGATCCTGTCGGCAAACCCTCGATTCTCCATATCGACAGTAACCTCGCCATCATCTGAGCAAGTGTAAACGAGGTCCTTTGTATGCTCGAAAACATAATCCAGAAAGTTGTCTTTATTTGGCATTCTTCTTTTTCCCGGAAACCTTCTTGCCGCTTCCCGCCATCAGGTAAACAGCTGCACCGACTGCGAGAAGAACGATCAGAGCAGGTGCATTTCCCATTGGGACATAAGAGCTGATATCGATCTTATCGGTAACTTCCGCGACCGTAAGAATGGCAAGAACGATACCCAATATTCCTTCGCCTGCAATAAGACCGGAACAGAACAGGATACCCTTGCCTGAATCGTCACTTTGCTTGCCGTATACCTTCTCAACAAAGAGCTTGATAAGACCTCCGAGCATGATCGGAGCAGACAGTTCAAGAGGGAGATAGAGGCCGATCGCAACAGGAAGCGCAGGTACGCCAAGGAGCTCGATCACCACGGCAGTGAATACGCCTATGAAGATCAGCGTCCAGGGAAGATTCCCGTCCATAACACCTTCGATGATCATCTTCATCATTGTTGCCTGAGGAGCCGCGAGCTTATCTGTGCCAAAGCCGAAGGCTGAATCAAGAAGGATCATTACACCGCCGATCGCGAGCGCTGCGGCAATGGTTCCCATGATCTCACCGATCTGCTGTTTACGGGGCGTAGCACCAAGGATATAGCCGGTCTTAAGATCCTGTGAGGTATCTCCTGCCATGCAGGCTGCAATACAGATGATAGATCCTATGGCGATCGCACCCTGCATTCCGTGAACACCGTTATCCCCTGTAAGCTTAAGACAGAAAGTAGCTATCAATACAGTAGCGATCGTCATTCCGGAAACAGGGTTATTGGAGCTTCCGACAAGTCCTACCATCCTTGAACTGACAGCGCTGAAGAAGAATCCGAAGAATACTACGAGTATCGCGCCGAAGATCGTTACAGGGATCGCAGGTATCAGCCAGATAAGAAGGATCAGAGCTGCGATGGATGCGAGGACAAACCGCATATCAAGATCCCTATCCGTGCGTTCGTTAAGAGCCTTATCACCGCCGCTCTTTGTCATTCCCTTGACAGAGCCCGAGAACGCCTTAACGATAGTCGGGAAAGTCTTTATGAGGCTGATGATACCGGCAGCCGCAACAGCACCGGCGCCGATATACTTGATATAATTCGCCCAGATAGCAGAGGCTCCGCCTGTCGCGTAGAGTTCCGATACTGATACCGTCGCCGGATACATGACGATATCCGTACCGAAGGCGACGATCGCAGGTATAAGCACAAACCAACCGATGATGCCGCCTGCAAACATATAAGCCGAGATCCTCGGACCACAAATGAAGCCTACCGAGACCAGAGCCGGGTAGATCTCTGTCGAGAACTCGGTCTTAAGAGAATTGATCTTAAACGTAACAACTGACCTTAATGCACACAGGCCGTCGATCACGAACTTGAGGACTGCACCGATCGACATTCCGAGGAAGACTGACTTCGCCGAAGATCCGCCCTTCTCACCTGCGAGAAGCACCTCGGCACACGCAGTACCTTCCGGATATGGAAGAACACCATGTTCCTTTACGATCAAAGCACTTCTCAGCGGGACCATAAAGAACACACCCAGAAGCCCTCCGACCAATGCGATGATCGTTATGGTAATAAGTGAAGGCTTATCCATTACGCCTTCCTTAGCCCAGATAAACAGCGCCGGCATTGTGAAGATGGAACCGGCCGCGAGTGACTCACCGGCAGAACCGATCGTCTGTACCATATTACTCTCAAGGATGGAATCCTTACGCATTATGATCCTGATCACTGTCATCGATATAACGGCTGCAGGGATAGAAGCCGACACTGTAAGTCCGACCTTAAGACCCAAATATGCATTGGCTGCGCCAAAGACTACAGCCAGGATGATACCGAGTATTATCGATGTCGGCGTCATCTCTGAAGTAACTTTGTCAGCAGGTATATACGGCTTAAACTTATTATCCATATTGTCCCTCCGGGATAAAACGATACATTAGTATTAAAACACGGTTATGGTTATTTCTCCACTTCTCCGATATTATCCGAGTAACTCATGGTAGATCTTGTAATCGATGTCTTTCCAAACATTAAATATCACCTCTGTCTTTACGGACTTTGTGTTCCTGTAATCCATTACGGTATCCACTGCGATCTTTGCCGCCTCGGCATTCGGAAAATGGAACTCCCCTGTTGATATGCAACAGAAAGCTATACTCTTCAGATCATTCTCATCAGCCAACCTGAGGCATTCACGATAGCACGAAGCGAGGAGATCTCTGTCTTTATCTGTAAGCTCACCCGTTATGATCGGACCGACCGTATGAAGCACATATCTGCAAGGGAGGTTATATGCCGGAGTTATCTTCGCACTTCCCGTAGGCTCTTCGTGTCCCTGCTCTCTCATAATGGCTGCACAGGTATTACGGAGACGGATCCCGGCATAAGTATGTATGCAGTTATCTATGCACGCATGGCAAGGAGCGTAGCACCCGGTCATCCCCGAATTCGCGGCATTTACTATCGCGTCACATTCAAGTGTAGTTATGTCTCCTTGCCAGATATAAATGCCTTCCTGTACCGGAGTAAGATCCTTAACGGAAGTTATCCCCTTAAGACGGATCGCTTCTTGCAGATACTCATCCTGTACTTCAAGGAAATCATCATCTATATCACCCGGCAGACGCACATTAAAAAGCGCACGCAGGAGCTGCCTTTGACCGTATTCGTCGTCCGGGACCTTTACATTACCATATTCACTGTCCTCATGAATGAGTCTGTCTATGAGGAATCTTCTTCTTGCTTCCTGTTCCATATCGAACCTCCGTATCGAGCACTGTCTTCATATTATCACGTTTTCCTCTTGCTCACTCGATAACAAGAACCCGTAAACACAAAGTTTACGGGTCTTGTATCAACCGTCAATTCTCGATATATAGCATATTAGGAGGGGGACGAATGGTCACGCACTTTATTTTATAAATCTGAGTAGAAAATCTGTAATACCGATGATAGTATAGCCATTCTCGTCCCGTGTTTCTTTTATTGGTTTGTTT
>OMQY01000098.1 GCA_900313405.1 uncultured Eubacteriales bacterium | reverse complement strand
CACTTGGTTCCACATTCTTAATCATGGTATTCGAGATGAGGTTATAGAGGGATCTGACGAAATGGGAACACCATCGTATTTTGAGATCGATGATGGACAATAAAAACGGAGGTGAAAGAACATGAAAAAACTATTGGCAACGCTGTTGACAGTAACGACGTTTTGTGTTATAGGGGGGGGCATCTAACCCTCCGGATCAAGGCTCGGGAACTGACTTCAGCCTTATTAACTACCTTGAGACACACGAGATAGACTCATATAAAGAGTTTATCGATGTTATTAAGGAAGTATCACCGGAGTCAGTTGATCCTGAAGAAGATGTAGGTAGTGTAACATCTTTTGTTATAGATATCGACTACGAGGATGAGATCGTTTCTGTAACAACAATGGGAGAGGCATCATATGATAGATCCCATGGAGCAAGTAATAGTGTATCAAGAACCTATTATAGTGACGTCGGTGCACAGATATTCAAGATTACTGTTACGGGAACATTTTCATATTCCACAGGCACTTGTACAGCTCTTACGTGCGGAGGCAGCTTTACAAAACCGTTCTACAGTACATGGACCAGCACGCCATCCTTCACTAAAGGGAACATCAATGTTAGTAAGGCATATGCCAGGATTTCAGGGACGGCTACGAGTGGTGGAAGTACCAAGACATATTCGCTCACTCTCACCTGTGATGATTCCGGTAATTTCAGTAGCTATTGATAGAAAGGTAAGAGACTGATCAAATACTGATTAAAGGAGGTACAGACCCATGGGCTATTTACATGGCTGTATTGACATAAAAAGACCCGCATCTTAGGGGGATGCGAGTCTTAAGTCAGATACAGCAAGGCGTAGGCGCCTCATACCATCTGAGCACATTTATTTAATAACACAGATTGGTCGTTGAGGCAAGGAATCTGAGCAGTTATTGTCTGCAGAAAGGAAACAACATGTTAAAGAAAAAACTATTATCTGTGGTCGTTGCGTCAGTTATGCTTGCTGCTATGGCTTTCTCAGTTAGTGCAGAGCAGATATCTCTTGGAGTAAATAGTGGCGGTTTTACTTCAACTACTTATTCTTCGGATCCCGGCACGACATACTACGCAAAAGTTACATCAGCTTCATATACTAATCTACCGGTTGGAGTATATCCGTCGAATGGTAAGTTCACTTTCACTCTGTACACAGCAAGTGGTGTTGTCGCAGGAGCACAGTCGGCGTCAGTCGGAGTCGGAACTTCGGTATCGCCCGCTATCAACTCTTATTATCAGCACAGAGCAGGAAACTATAAATTGCATGTTCACAATGATTCAACTACCAACGGTGTGACAGCTGTTGTGAGTTGGGCTCCGTAAACTATTAAATCTGATCGTAGCCACAGAGCATTCAGGACTTGAATGCTCTGTGGCTTAGCACTATATATTATTTAACAGTGGCAGGTTAATATGAAAAAGCACAGACTATTGTTAATTCTTGGGGTTGTCCCTCTGATTATCGGCGTTACCTCATGCAGCAAAGAAAAAGAGGATGAACGTCTGGACGGCTACTACGGATATGATGCTTCTTTGTTTACTGTTCCTTCGGAAGAGGGATATTCCTCCGATGTGTATGCCGTAATGTATGCTAACGACAGATTCTATATCCCCGTGAATTATCAGAACAAAGACATAGAATTGTATGACGACATGCATTCCGTGATCTACTGCGTTGACAAAGACGGGCAGATCGACTATTCACTTCAATTTGATCATTCGTGTTATCCGCGGTTCATATCGGATAATTCTTTTGTTTATACATCTGACAATAATATCGTATTTGTAGATATTGATACAGGAGAGACAGATCATGTTATCACCTTTGAAGGAGAAGAACAGCTCTGGTCGTTGTTTGATCTCAACGGCAGATACGCCATTACGACCGAGAATGCCGTTATCCTATGTGATGATGAATATAACGAGATCTCCAGGATAACGGATGACGATTTGTTTATCGGGGATATCTTTGAGAGTGAAGGGCATTACTACGCGACCCGATACACTTATCAAGTGGAATACGTTGAACTGGACTTTGATCATGGGACATACAGCACGCTTTTCGATGAGAAAGATATTGGTGCAGATTCGGGGACGCTTCGCGATAATTACATCATAAATGATGATGGGGTGTTCCTGATCAATCCTGCTACCATGACGATCGAACAGATGGCGGATTGGGGCAATACGAACAGGATTCCGCCTTCTAAGACCGGCGGTGATTATATCTGTCCTGTCGACGATCTGCATATAGCTGAGTGTTACAGCTATATGGACGGGACATGTGATGTTGTTCTTTATACGTATAACAGCGGGAGAGATTATGCTGATGCACAGAAGATCGTCATAGGCGGTTATAATGTCAATTCCGATCTGTCAATGAGATGGGCGATCTATCTTTTCAACAGTGCACATGATGATTACAGGATAGTGATAGATGATTACAGCGATGAATACGGTGCGTCAACGGGGACGGAATTTGCTACTCAGACTGCAGCACTCATAGCATACTTCAATCAGGGAAATGCACCGGATATTTTTTACGGAGATTACTTTGACTACAGATCGATGGCTGATATGGGCATGTTAATGAACCTGAATGGGGATGATGCCGACCAATACATCAAGACAGGCGATATCACTGAATCCGTACTTGATGCCATGACATTTGGTGATGATCTGTATGTTGTTTTCCCTTCATATTATTTCTACGGATATTGGGGCCTCGATTCGGTATTTGGAGGAACCGCTGATGTGTCATACAGAGATCTGCCGGCATATGCGAACGGGATCTCGATATACGGGAACACATGGAACTATAATATTGCTTATGACATCATAGGACGCGATATAGATGAACTGCTTCGCCTTAAGCGGGAAGGGATACTTCGTGATGAAGTAAAGGAAGCTGTTGAATACGCTGTTACATACGGAGTCGCGGCTGATTTTCCCCTTGATATGATCATATTGCCGGATAAGGTATCCGTTGCTCAAGGACAATACCTTATGGCTTCAGGAGTGGTTAATGACATCTGGTTCTTTGCCGGCGAGGAGATTCAGGCCGGTGCGAGGTTTGATTATATCGGATATCCCTCATTCTTTGGATCGACACATGTTATCAATGCGAGAGGACTGACAGCAATATCTGCCGACACGGGTCATGCGGATATGTGTCTTGAATTCCTGGGATACCTTATGTCTGATAAGGTTCAATATGTGAATATGCATAGCGGGCAGATACCTGTAAGGGAATCGATAATCAATAATATGTTGCAGTATGCGGTCGATCCCGCCGGCATCCCGGAAGACGGAACTGATTATCTGTCATGGGCAAGCGGCATGGAAGCGATCCCGAGTGAGACGGCAGAAGATCTCAGAAGAGCCATTGATTCGGCAGATGCTCTGTCAGCTGTCGATTGGGGGCTCTACAACATTATCGTCGATGAGATATCAAGCTACGATTATCAGGGCAGAAGTGTTGATAATATTACGGATTCTTTGACATCCAGATTGGAAGTGTATCTTGATGAGAACTATTCATAAATCTATTGTGCTTTTGTTGGAAGTAGGAATGATAACGGTTGCTGCATCCGGGCTTACAGGGTGTTCCGATACAAGTGAACCGACTTCGGACAGACAACCGAATATCACACCTATAGTTGTGGATTCAGATCGTAATTCGTCAGATACTGACGGGTGCAGTTTTGTATCTGCTTACTATGAAGAAGAGATTCCGGGCAGTTCTGTGATAGAAGTTACAGATGACGGTTATATCAGAGGTAACGCCGGGATCTATAACTTTGATACAAGGATCATGACCGATATGGATAATGTCGGGGAATTGTCCGTTGCTCAGGTGAACTGCGGAGATACTGTTCTGCGCAACGGACTGTATACAGGTTGGGTAGGAAGCAGGTATTATTTTCAGGCCTTTAATGTCGGTGGAGATATTAATGAATATCAGGAACGTAATTACCCCGGAGGGACAATGAGCTATCCCGGAGAGCCTGATTACGAGCTTACAAGAGAGACATACGAATCATTCGATATGGTGTCGTTCACGAGCATGGATATCTTTGCTAAGCTGACAAGCAGAGTCAGCAGCAACAGCTTTGATTATGCCGATGTCATACCAAGTTACCATTTCTCGGTGGAAGGGATCGATCGCGCTTATTTGGAAGGATTGGAGCAGGGAGTTTCATATCAATCTGACAGTATGGATGTATATATCTTGAGGCAGGAGAAAGACGGGATCCCGATCACTTTCTATAATTCGATGTATGCTTCGAGGTTCATTGCATGGGATAACAGGTGTATGGGCTTCACGTTGGTTGGAGAATGGACGGACAATGCGGACTTAGTCAACGGGATGTACGTTCCTGCCGATGTAGATCCGTATAATATCGAGAATGTTTACGAGGACGGGATTACACCGGTAAGGATAGAAGACTGTATTGTTAATTGTATCCCAGAGATTGCTTATGACACCTCTGATATGGGAGCTCTGCAGTCGGTTGTTATTTATTCTGCAGAACTTACATACCTTAAGGCAGACGCATTCAATGCTGATACTATGGCGTCTTATATGTGGAATGATGAATATAATTCACAGGTTTACTGGCTTATTCCGGTATGGAAGATTACTTACTTTGCCGAAGACGCTGACGGAATGACCAGGATCGGTGCCGTTATGCTCAATGCCAAGACCGGGACAGGAATGGAAGTGGATAATGAATATCTGGAATGTGTTCTGTAGTATAAGATGACGACTTGATATTCTTCGCAAAGCCCCGTGAGGTCGTGAAGCGGGCTGATCTGCCCGGATCTGTACGCACCGCGGGTACAAACAGAGATCGACCATCAGCTCTGCGCCCACTTGACAAAATGCCTGCGACTCTGCATAATAGTCAAGCACGCGGTGCCATAGCCAAGCGGTAAGGCCAAGGTCTGCAAAACCTTTATTCCCCGGTTCAAATCCGGGTGGCACCTCCAGATCGCAGAAGGATCGTCCGGATGATTTGAGACGGTCCTTTTGTTTTGTCTGTTATATGCTTCTGCTTTGATGTAAAATAGGAACTCGAGAAGTTTATATCATATGAGGTAATCCGATGGATGACAAGATAAAGCAGATATTGAAGAGATATGATGAGCTGGCAGGACTGATACTTGACCAGAAAGTGGATGAGTTCGCCGACAGGATCGGACAGAAGCCTGAAGGGACTGACGACGAGACTTTCGAGGAATATCTGCAGAGGATGGCTGCGGCGGAGACGGAAGAGCAGACGAGGATCATGGAGAATGAGCCAAATGAATTGCTCGATGGGAAGAATATGTATGAGTTCTTCGCTCAGATGAACGCTGACGAACTGACGGAAGTACTCGTTTATGCGGCTGAAGAACTTGATCGCGGTGTGCCGGACAGTGTGTCGGAAGCGCTCGCCAAGTCTCCTGAGGCGGCTCAGGTTAAGCAGTTCGCGTATAAGACGATAAATGATGCGGCCTGGACAGACGAAGAATTGGGTGATGAGGATGAGATCTTCGAGATGCAGTTCCAGAAGGCGAAGGCTGCACTGGCTGTTCTGGCCAGGATGGGAGATGACAGTATGGTCGGGCCCGTTATCGACCGGTTCATGAGCTATCCTATGACACGTGACTTTGTGGCGGATGCGATCGCCGAGTATGTTCAGGCATTCCCTGATACGACTGTGCCGATCATCACGGCTCATCTTGATGAGCACGAGGATGAGGGCCTTACGGGACCGTGTGAGGATCTGGTTATCATTCTGACGCGCATCGGTAAGGAGGAGAAGTCGGAGGAGATCTACGGTGCCTTGAGGCGTGCGTTCAGATATATGAAGAACAAGATATATGCCGTTATCTGCCTTGCTGATTACGGCGATGACCGTGCGATCCCGATGATGAAGAGTTACATCAACAGACACCAGACGACGATCGAGCGTGACCTTTTCTATGAGATGATGTCGGCTATACAAAAGCTCGGAGGAGATATCGAGGATATCTCGGATCCGTTCGGAGATTTTCAGAAGAAGTACGATAACGGCAACGGATGATCAAGAGAGGCCGATAGTGGAAAGAGACATTAGAGAACCTGAAGCGATATTACTCCTTGAGAGGCTGGAAGACCTGGCGTATTCCGGCAGGTTTCTTTTCGGGCAACAGAATGCCGGCCATATCGGGATAACGATAACTGCCAAGGACGGAACACAGTCTGATATCAGGAATCTGACCGGACGTCATCCGGGGATAGTAGGAATAGATACTCTGAGCCTGACAGGATATGAGGGCAATAGGGAGGAACTGGTCAAGACGGTTAAGAATCTGAACAGACAGGGAGTTGTGATCACGCTGTCTTCGCACATGCCTAACTTCTCCCTGGGCGGTGACAACTTCTTCGATTACTCACCGAATATCACGGACGGTAATGTAGGGGCGAGGATAATGCCCGGAGGCGATCTTAATCCGAAGTACAGACGGTTCCTCGATATGATCGCCGACTTCGCGGGCGAATGTGTCGACCTGTCCGGCAACAGGAT
>OMQY01000006.1 GCA_900313405.1 uncultured Eubacteriales bacterium | reverse complement strand
CTCCGTTGTGGATGAAGGATAACTTCGTGAAGAAGATAAGGCGTGAAGCTGAGAACGCAGCTGCCGGCAAGAAAGCAAGGATCATCGCCAAGATCAATTCACTCGTTGACGAAGTGATAATCAAAGAACTCTATAATGCATCGACGGCAGGCGTTAAGATCGACCTGATCGTCAGAGGCATCTGCTGCCTGAGGGCAGGAATACCCGGCATGAGTGAGAACATTTCCGTAAGATCCATAACGGGAAGGTTCCTTGAGCATTCGAGGATATTCTACTTCTACAACGAAGGACATGAGGATCTCTATCTGGCTTCGGCTGACTGGATGCCGAGGAATCTCAACAGGCGTGTGGAACTGATGTTCCCGGTTGAAGATCCGGACTGCCGTGCCCGCGTTCTCGAGGTGATCGAAGTTGAGCTCGAAGATACAGTCAGGGCGCATCTTCTCGATGCAGACGGAACATACCATAAGCTCGATCTGCGCGGCAAGGTAAAACTCGACAGCCAGGAAGAACTGATCAGGAGAGCAGATGAGGCGGCAATGCTGAAGTTCTCTGAGCCGGAAGACAATTCATCATTTATACCGGCAGAATCATCTGATAATAATTAATAACAGGAGAGACATATGACAGTTGTTAAACAGGATTATCCGTCTGTTGCGGATAAAAAGAAATATGAGGACAGGTCGTTCAGGTTCGAGATGACATCCTCTTCCGGAATGGTGGCATCAGTTATCACTTACGGAGCCAGGATCGACAGACTCCTCGTTCCTGATAAGGATGGGAAGACAGCAGACATAATGCTAGGCATGAGAGGTCTTGATGAGTATCTGAGAGACGGCGGCAATCACGGCGCGATCGTCGGAAGGTCAGCCAACAGGATCAGGAACGCAAGTTTTGTGATCGACGGTGAGACATATAAGATCCCTGCAAATGACGGTCAGAACAATCTTCACACCGGTAATCCCGCATATCAGAATGTGTTCTGGGAAGGTGAGATCATTTCGAAAGATGAGACAGACAACTATATCGAGGCGAGCGGCATTGCGGGAATTGAGGAAGCTGATGGTGATTCCATTCTCATGCACTATGTTGCTGCCGACGGTGAATGCGGATTCCCGGGCAACCTCGATACGACCGTGATCTATTCATGGCTTAAGGATGATACGCTCCTGATCTTATACCGTGCTGAGACTGACAAAGCAACTGTATTTGCTCCCACCAATCATGCGTATTTTAATCTTGGCGGACATGACAGCGGTTCCGTGCTCAGCGATCTTATTACAGTCAATGCCGACAGGGTAACGCTGAAGGATGAGACTAACTGCAACAGTTCTGAGTATCTTGATGTTGAAGGGACTGTTTTCGACTTGAGGGAGCAGGCTTTCATATCGCAGATCGTTGAGTCCGATGAGCCTCAGATCGTTATGTCACGCGGTATCGACATGAACTATTGCATCAACGGGGCTAACGGTAACTATAACTATGCAGCCATGGTGTCCGATCCTGACAGTGGCAGGCTCATGGAAGTTTATACCGACTTCCCGGGGATCCAGCTTTATGCCGGCAATCATCTGGGCGGCAATGATCAGAAAGGTGATAAGCCGTACAAACCTTATGATGCCATCTGCCTTGAAGCTCAGATGTATCCCAACAGCATTAACATACCCGGATTTGAATCTCCCGTTGTGCGACCCGGCGAGGTCAGGTATCACGCATGTGGTTATAAATTCGGAATCATCTGAACCTGTTTAGGTCAGATTTGATTAATGACAAAGCCTTGTAAAAGGCATATAATTCAATGAGTTAACTATTAATGTAAAGAAGGTGATTTCTTATGAAGAAGGATATCGACTGGTCTAACCTGACATTCAGTTACACCAAGACCGATAAGCGTTACGTTGCTAATTACACAAACGGTGCATGGGATAAGGGCGGCCTTATCGATGATGACATGATCGTCATGAGCGAGGATGCCGGCGTTCTCCAGTATGCACAGACCGTATTTGAAGGCCTTAAGGCTTATACAACAAAGGATGGAAGGATCGTTACTTTCAGGCCTGACCTCAATGCTGACAGACTCATTGATTCAGCAAAGAGACTTGAGATACCTCCGCTTCCCAAGGAACAGTTCCTTGATTCCATCAAGCAGGTCGTTGCTGCCAATGCAGACTGGGTACCTCCTTATGGAACAGGTGCTTCACTCTATCTGAGACCTTATATCTTCGGTATCAACCCCTTTATCGGTGTTAAGCCTGCTGATGATTATCAGTACAGGGTATTTGCTACTCCCGTAGGTCCTTACTTCAAGGGCG
>OMQY01000097.1 GCA_900313405.1 uncultured Eubacteriales bacterium | reverse complement strand
GCTTTGTAAGATCGTTGATAGCAACAACCTCGTAACCCTCAGCACCGAACATCTGTCTGAAAGCGAGACGACCGATACGACCAAAACCGTTAATCGCAACTTTAACTGCCATATTGAATTCCTCCTAAATGCCCCACATAAGGGGAGATTACTGTAAATTGTGTGCAACGCACCTATTGAATTCTACAACAGACGGCAATCGTTTACAACAAAGCGCAACGCCAAAAATAACTGTAAAAAACGACTTTTTGAGGATTTTTGTTGTCAATCTCAACAATAGCCCGTCAAACGATTTTCAAACTTGACGACATTTTACGGCATAAAACAGCCCGCAGGAGCGTAAATGCCGCTGTCAGGAGTTCGATGTGGCCACGAGGCGCTTGATCGGGATGCCCTGGTCGGCGAACTTCTGCTCGAATTCGGTGCGGATGTTATCTGCGTCCCACTCGCTATTATGGAGGTCACGCGTTATCTCGCTGAGGGCCCAGCCACAGTCCGTGAATTCACCCACTGAGAATTCAAAGAGCTCATCGTTGTCAGTCTTGAAGCGGATCTGGCCGCCCTTTTTGAGCATTGTCTTGTACTTGGTGAGGAAGTCGCGGTAGGTCAGGCGCCTCTTGGGCTTGCGGCGGCGGGTCCATGGATCGCAGAAGTTGATGTAGATGCGGTCGATCTCATCCGTGTCGAAAAAGTTCTCGAGCATCTGCGCGTCGGCATTGACGAAGAAGAGATTAGGGATCTCGAGGGCGTGAGCCTTTTCGATGGCCGAGAGGATGACAGAGCTGTCGCGTTCAAGCGCGATATAGAGCACGTCCGGGTTAGCCATGGCGGTCTCGGTGCAGAACTTACCTTTGCCGCAGCCGATCTCAAGGTAGACCTCTGCGTCTTCGGGGAAAGAACACGCGGCTCTCCAGTTGCCTTTGTTCAGGACGGGAGCGTCGAACCATCTCTCGTGGCAGACCTCCATTCTCTCGGGTATGTGTCTCTTGTTACGTTGTCTTGCCATTCTTATCTTACTTCTTTCTGTTCTCGTTAAGCTGCTCGCAGACCCTGACGGTCTCCATCGCGTCCTTGCAGTAATAGTCGCCTCCGACCTGCTTTGTAACATCGGCCGTAACGACGGCTCCTCCGCACAATACGGGGACACCAAGTCCCTCTTCTCTCAGTGCGGTTATCGTGTTCTGCATGGATACCACGGTGGTCGTCATGAGCGCGGACAGACCGACAGCGATAGGGTTGTTCTCTTTAACCGCATCGCAGATGACCGCCGACTTGACGTCCTTGCCGAGATCGATGACCTCGAAGCCATAGCTCTCGAGGACTACTTTTACTATATTCTTGCCGATGTCGTGGACGTCGTTCTCGACCGTCGCTATGACGACCGGCCCCTTCTTCTCTCCCGTATCGCCGCTTCCGAGCCTGCTCTTTATCTCATCGAAAACAAGCTTACTGGTCTCCGCCGACATCATCAGCTGCGGCAGGAAGATCTTTCCCTTGTCATAGTCGCGCCCAACCTTATCGAGTGCCGGTATCAGATGATATGAGACGATCTCAAGTGGCTCTATACCGCTCATGGTCTTAACTGCATCAACTGCCTGATGCTTCTGTCCCTTGACGATCGCCTTGAACAGTTCGCTCGCATCTTCGGGCATATCATCCGGCGTTCCGCCTTCCGCCGAAGGTGCAGGAGCGGCGGCCGGAGCCGCAGCCTTACCGACGACATCATTTACGTGTCTGGAGATATAATCCTCCGCATTAACATCACTGTTATTCAATACCTCAAAGGCGTCGATCGCACCCATCAGGTCGCGGTCGAGCGGGTTAAGGATAGGAAGCTTCAGGCCGGCATACATTGCCATGACCAGGAATGTCTTATTGATCAGGGGTCGGTTCGGCAGGCCGAAAGATACGTTTGACAGTCCGAGCGCGGTCGCACAACCGAGCTTCTCGGTGACCATGCCGACGCAGCGGACGGTCTCGATGACTTCTTTCTGCTGAGCACTGGCGGTCAGAACCAGTGAATCGATAACGATCCTCTTGGATGAGATACCATATTTGGCCGCCTCATCGACGATCCTCTGAGCGATCGCGAATCTCTGTTCAGCCGTCGGCGGAATGCCGTCTTCATCGATACAAAGTCCCAGAACAACGCCGCCGTATTTGGCAACGATCGGGAAAACGGCATCCATTACTTCCTTTTTGCCGTTGACGGAATTGATGAGCGGGACGCCGTTATAGATGCGGCATGCCCGCTCGAGAGTCTCCGGATTGGAGCTGTCGATCTGAAGCGGGATATCGATGACTTCCTGGAGCTGCATGACGAGATCAGTCATTACGGCCGTCTCATCGATGCCGGGAACACCGACATTGACATCAAGGACATCCGCACCTGCTTCGACCTGGTCGAGTCCTTCATTTACTATATCGTAGAGCCTGCCCTCGAGGAGCGCGGCCTTCATCTTTTTCTTACCTGTCGGATTGAGTCTCTCGCCGCATCGCTTCACGCGCTTGCCGATCTCGACACAGCTGATCGTGCCCGTGACGCGGATCTGTTCCTCTGCGGGACAGTAATTGAACTTATGCGTCACGGACTGTGCGACTGCAGCCGCGATATGTGCCGGTGTCGTTCCGCAGCAGCCGCCGAAGCCGCTGATACCGTTATCCATCATCTGTGCCAGATAAGATGCGAACTCATCCGGATCGATATCGTAGATCGTATTCTTGCCGTCGAACTTCGGAAGTCCGGCATTAGGCTGGACAAGCAGGGGCTTACGCGCATATTTGAGCATCTCATCGATCATTGGCATGAGTTCCTTGGGACCCAGCGAACAATTGACCGCGAGCATATCGACTCCGAGCCCTTCAAGTACGGTAACGACCTGTATTGGGGATGCGCCGGTGAGCATCTTGCCGTTCTCGGAGAAAGTCACCGAAGAGATGACGGGCAGATCGCAGTTCTCCTTGACTGCCAGGACCGCAGCCTTCATCTCGTAGAGGTCACTGAAGGTCTCGATTATGACACCGTCGATCTTACCGGTCGCGGAAGCGATCTTTATCTGCTGAGCGAAAACATCATATGCCTCATCGAATTCCATATCCCCCAGGGGCTTAAGGAGCCTTCCGGTCGGGGCCATATCGTAGAAGACGTAGGCATCTTTACCGGCTCTCTCGCAGGCAGCGTGTGCATTATCGCACGCTGCTTCTATGACTTCTTCCAGCGCGAATTCGCTGTCCTCGGTAATGTGCAGCCTGTCCGCTCCGAAGGTATTCGTCGTCACGCACATCGATCCGGCTGCGAGATACTCGGCGTGGATATCGGTAACGATGTCCGGAGCCTTAATATTCATGTTGGCGGAATTCTCGCCCGTCCTCATGCCGCGGGCCTGGAGCATAGATCCGAAGCCGCCGTCAAAGACAAGCCATTCCTTACCTATTATTTCTTTGAGATCACGTTTTGCCATAGGAGAAGTGTATCACTTATCTCTTTTCGCGAAAAGTACGAACAAAATGGATCTCAGAATCTTCCTGCATTCCTTCCCAATGGCAAGTTTAAGATGAGCACCGCGAGTGGTCATCAGAACTGCCACTCGTCAGAGTCAGAGTTCAGATAGACTATTGTGCCCGTAGCATCAACTGTAAAGTCTTCTCCATAGACTTTTTCGTGTTTGATCAGATCATAAAAAAGAGTTATGGTCTCTCCTGTCATAAGGTCTCTGTTATCACCAAAACCAACATTTGCGCTTCTGCTGTTGTAGTTCCAAGACCTGCTCATCCGGTATGAGTTACCGGGGTTTATAGTAACATTTGTTACGAAGTGAGTATGAGCAGAGTCAGAACCCATTGCGCAGTAGTTGTAGAAGTCAGGAAGTGGAAGTGTGTAGACATTATAAGAAGTATTGCCTTCGCACCATTCTATCATAAGATAGTCTCCTCTGAGTTCGTTTGTGATGCCGTACTTTGCAAGGATTGTTGCAGAGTGACGTGCGCCGTGGTTGTATGCAAGAAGTGCATTGTAGATTTCGGTATAGCCGCCATTTGTCATAGCGTCGCCGTCCCACCTCTTGTAACCCCAAGTCTGTCCTGCGCTGTTACCGCAGTACATACCGACAATCTGTGGACCGGAAACGTGGCCATCATAATCAAATGCATCGAATGCTGCATTTGTGCCATAGATACCTGCTGCAAGATATGCAGTGGCATCGTTGGCACAGCCCTGCTGCCAATAGTTGCCACGATAGATGCTGGATGCCTGAGACAATGCGCCGAACATAGGGTCAGATGCCTGAGACCAGTTCATCTTCGAATACTGGCTGTAATAAATTACATAACCAGATGAGCAGACATAGAAACAACGGCTTGTGTTGTAGGAATTGAACTCTGTAGCATTAGCTATTATCTTATAGATAGGACCGTTGTCATACTGACGATTACCAATAGTGACAACTCTATGTTTTATGCTGCCGTCAGCATTTTGTAATGTACTGATCTGTACCTGCGTAGGAAGAGTACCAAGTGTACCGTAAATCCAATATCCACCGTGGTTATCAGGGTCATATCTGCCAGACGAAGGCTGAGTAGGACTTGTTGTAGGAGCAATTGTAGGAGCTGTTGTGGGAACAGTTGTGGGAGCAGTTGTCGGAGTCGTATTGCCGCTTCTTGCACTCGGTTCGCCGGAAACAGCTCCTCCCGCTTCGATGCCATATCCTCTGCAAAGACCGATCCATTCCTGGGAACCTGCAAAACCGTTAAAGATATCAAGATCTGTCTTGCCGGATCCTATCTGAGCTACCCAATCGTTAAGACCTGCCTGATCGGGAGTCCTTCCCAGAAAGCCGACATAAAGATCAGTTACAAAGTCCTTGTCTGATTTGTTAAGAGCCTTATACTCCGCCGAGAAGATAAAACCATACGCAGCTTGCGAACCTGTTATCTTTCCTCCGGCGATCTGATCTACCCAGTCCTTAAGACCGGCTTCGTCCGGAAGTCTGTTCAGGAAAGTGTCATACAGTCTTGTTACGAATGCCTCGATGCTTGCTCTATTGGCTGTCAAACTGAATGTATTACTGGCGGGATCGTAGGATCCTCGCATTATTCCGTATGTCGCACACAGTTCGTCAAACTCTACTGAATTTGCAAATCCGGCAAAGAGATCCTTTCTCGTAAGACCGTTGTTCATTTTCGAGAGCCAATCTGCCTTACCGGCACTGTCCGATGATCTGCCGAAAAAGCAGTTATACATAAGCTCGACATACTGATCGTTAGTTACATCCAGACTTTGAAACTCATTCGAGAAGATAAAGCCGTATGCTGCTTCAGCGCCGGTGATCTCATTATTTAACAGCTTATTTGTCCAATCAGTATATCCGGCCTCATCAGGTTGCCTGTCAAAACAAATATCATAGAGGCGTGTGACAAAGTCGGAGACGCCCTGGGTCTGTGAATCAGTTGTGACTTTCACATCAGATGAATCAGCTATTATCGCAGATGACGGGAAGACAAGAACAGATAAGATGAAAGCTGCACAAAGCATGACAGATAAGAGTTTCTTCATTATTGACCTCCAATTAACATGTCAACACATAATCTGCGCCATCGAGTGTTCCAGGAATACTATGTCAGTATCAGGAACACCTTGACATTACTTTCGCTGATTCAACTGCACTAATTATAACTCAAATATGTGCAGTTTCTTTATCATCCATTATCTTCAAACAGATGATCAAAAGAGGTACCGCCTGAAACACGTCCATAAAACCATCTGTCATTGATCTTGTGAAAAGTAACTATTTCTCCGTAGGGAGTATCAAAAGTAGAATTCTCAAGAATCCAACCTCTCGGATGAATAGTTATGGTTACATCACAATATGTGTAGGAAGTAAAACTATCACCAACCGTCTCGGAGTACGTATCCCCCTCAGAATACTCATATCCGTCCCAATTCATGTTATCAGGCGAACTAATATTGTCTCTTATATATATGTACTTATCTCGAAGTTCGTCGTTTAATCCATCGTAGACCAAATACTCATCAAGGATCTCGTCCATGTAGCTTGCATCTTGATTTTTCAAAGCTTGTACATAAAGATTGACTGCAACAGCTATGCTGGAAACGCCTTTTCCCTCGTTCAAATCAACCGTTGTTTCAGTTGTGCGATGCGTTCTTTCTTCTCTATCATTCGAATCTCTATCACTTGAGTCATCGGATGTATTTGAACATCCAACAATGCTTAAAGATAAACAAATAACCATCACAATTGAGATCATTCGAATGATACATGAGTTTTTTATCTCCATTCTCATCCCCCCGTGTCAACACTTATTTATCAGCTCCTGTTCAAGGAGCTGATAGTCTGTTATACGTAGAATAACAGCGTTTTCTGATAGATGACGTACAAATCGGTATCATCAACAGATTCTGTTCTCTGCGGACATTTCTGTTGACGCACAAGCCCGCACAGTCAACAGAATTTGCTCTCTACCTGTGAATCTGTTGTCAATTATTCCAATATTGTCAACAGAAACTCGCTGGTATAGTTCATTCTGTTGACAGACCGTACTTGTAAGCATAGAAAAGTCAACAGATTCAACTCTGAACTGGCAATTCTGTTGACAGGCACCCCCAAATCGTCAACAGAAATGCACAATTATCGTTTATTCTGTTGACAGACACGCCAATACCGTCAACAGAAATAACTCTCAGCCGGCATTTCTGGTGATCCGAAGGCTTTTCGAGCAACAGAACATTCAAGATCAGATCTGATCTGTTGACGGAGTATCCAATAGAGGACGATTCACAACAAATATCGCCGTATTATCCCCTTAACGGATTCTGTACTAAGTGGATTCTGAGCGGTCTCACGAGTAATAAGGAGTCGATCGCCGGGATAATAACCGGCATTCTCATATCGATTGAGTTTCCGCACTGACTTCTCAAGATACTCGGGATCGGAAAGCAAACCGAGATGCTCCCAATAGTACTCTTTACGAAGACGGACATTGAGAGGCGTAAAGTCAGGATAGACTGTAATATCCGGCCCCAGAATAAGAGGACACTCATATCGATACGGTACCCCAAAAGAGAATAAAGTATTAGCGATTATCAGTTCCGACTTCGATCGGACCATCTCTCCCCTTTCTGTTCGAAAAACTTTCTCGTCGTCATTTACGGGAAGGCTCGTATACTTGAACTCTGACCACTCCTTCACGTAAAGGTCATCCGGTGCAAGTCTCGTAGGGGGCGTTATCAAACATCTTTTGCTCTCGGGCATCAGAAGATATGCATTCTCGGGAAGCATACCTATGCGAATACTGTTGTCATCAGACAGTACTTTGGAATACACATCATCTACGGATATTCCCAGCCCCACCGCATAGGCTAACAGTGCCTTACGCTCCAAGTCGGCACACTCTAGCACCTTTAACTCGTACTCCTTTTGAGCCAGGGCTCTGATCAGCGGTTCGTCAGTCGCACTAATGTACTTGTCATAGACTGATGCTCTACTATCCAAGTGGTAGTATTGCGGCTTTCCGTTTCTGTTTCTTACCAATAATCTTCCGGGCGGAGCGTTCTTCAGATTATTTTTGGTAACGGCAATCAGATCGTCAAGGAAGCGGAGCCTCCTGACAACAAATTCTTTGTAGTCTTTCATGGTATGATCTCACTTTATTTTTGTCATCATACTAACACCGTGAGAACTGGAATTAAACAGTAAATCCACTTCTATATCGAAAAAGGAACATACTGGGACAATTGGTCCAAAATGTCCCAACGAGTCCCAATGCAGAGTGCAGTCTCATGACGCCTGTCAACAGAATCGGTTATTATTCACTTATTCTGTTGAAACCCGATAGCATACTGTGCCCCTGTACCGCCTGCCGCCGTGCTCTAAGCGCGGAATCCGATTATCCCCGTCATCGATTTCATCGGATGCATCAGGCAAGAATCATCGAGCTTGATCCCGATGCCGGCTATCTCAGGCATCAGATCGAAGATCTGTCTCTGGAGGCTGAGCGGAACATCGCCATAGCCGGGAGCATAGCGGAACGTACTCGACTGAAGGCCCAGGCGTTCCTGGAAGGCATCCGTCTCCTCTTCGATGAGGGAATTTGCACAGGCGTCCATCAGCACCATCGCCGGCATATCGGTCTGACGGAGCTTCTCCAGACGATTGTCGATCCCCGACCCGAGAGTGGATACGAGGATGCATATGCTCTCAGAGTTCCCTTTCCTCAGCATATTCTGAAGCGACGGATAGCCGATCTCGATATCAGTCTCGAGACGATCACCTTTGTCGACCAGCGCGAAATACCGGTAAACAAATTGCGGGCGCGCGAATCGTCGCGTGTCCGCAATAGCTTTACGTATCATCTCTGTCTGCTCGCGATCCGCCTCGCCCCTGAATCCCAGATAGGCGAGTGCGCGACGTTCGAGCTTATTCAGGTGTTCGTTCAAATCATCTTCTCCGTGAGCTTGAGTCCGCCGATGACGTGAAAATGCAGATGTCTGACTGTCTGTCCGCCATCTTCGCCGCAGTTGTTGATCACGCGGAAACCGCTACCCAAGCCCTCGATCTCGGCGACCTTGGCAATTGCCTTGGCACATGCATCCAGATACTCGGCACCGTCAGCAGAAGATGAGACATCGATTATGTCGTCAAAATGCTTCTTGGGAACGACGAGGACATGTGTCGGTGCGACCGGGTTGATGTCCCTGAAGCAAAGAACCTTCTCATCTTCATATACCTTTGTCGACGGGATCTTGCCGTCGATTATGTCACAGAATAAGCACATGTTCATAACCTCACTTTACAGATATCATCCGAGCTGACTTGCCAATACAGACTTGGCAGCAGCAAGTGCATCATCGATCTTGGTCACATCCTTACCGCCGGCCTGAGCCATGTCGGGACGTCCGCCACCGCCGCCGCCTGCAACGCGGGCTGCTTCCTTGATGATGTTACCGCAGTGAACGCCCTTTGCGACAGCGGACTTGGAAGCCATTGCCGTGAAGAGGACCTTACCGTCAGCCTCAGCTGCCAGGAATACAACGCCGTTATCCAGACTGTCTCTGATCTTATCGGCCGTATCACGAAGTGCAGCTGCATCGGCAACGGGAGCCTTTACGATAACAGCCTTGATACCGCCGATATCCTCGGCTGCCTTTATTGCCTCGCCTGCGAAGTCGCCTGCCTGGCTCTTCTCGATATCGGAAATAGTCTTGTGAAGTTCCTTGATCTCCTTTGTAAGAGATACGACCTTTGCAGGCATCTGATCCCTTGCCACCTTGAGAGCCGAAGCTGTCTCTGAGATCAATGCACGATCCTCGCGGCTCATCTCATAGCACTTAAGACCCGTAACGGCTTCGATACGACGTGTTCCGGAAGCGATACCCGCCTCGGAAACGATACGGAACTGACCGATCTGTCCGGAGCTTGCAACATGAGTACCGCCGCAGAACTCGAGATCGAACGGATCCTCGACGTCACCTACGGATACGACACGGACTGTCTCACCGTACTTCTCACCGAAGAGAGCGATAGCGCCGAGCTTACGAGCCTCATCAAGAGTCATTACACGAGTGATAACGGGCAGGTCATTTAAGATCTGCTCATTGACGATGACCTCTACACGGGCGATCTCATCCTCGCTCATTGCCTGGAAATGTGTAAAGTCAAATCTCAGTCTGTCAGAAGCAACATAGGAACCGGCCTGCTCTACATGAGTTCCGAGGACGCTCCTCAAAGCCCCCTGCAGGATATGTGTAGCAGTATGATTACGTGCGATGGACATCCTGACACTCTTGTCGGTCGTCGTAGTAGCGATATCACCGACCTTCACGATACCCTTTGTAACGGTAACGGAATGGAGATACTTGCCTGCCGTATCCTTGTCTACGCTGTTTACTTCTGAATC
>OMQY01000046.1 GCA_900313405.1 uncultured Eubacteriales bacterium | reverse complement strand
ATCGAGAAGTTCTCTGCTGCCATCAAGGAAGCTAAGACAGTTATCTGGAACGGTCCTGCAGGCGTATTCGAGTTCGAGAAGTTCGCTGTAGGTACAAAGGCTCTTGCAGCAGCTATTGCTGAGTCTGACGCTATCTCCATCATCGGCGGCGGTGATTCCGCAGCTGCTATCGAGAAGCTCGGCTTCGCTGATAAGGTATCCCACATCTCCACAGGCGGCGGCGCTTCTCTCGAGTTCATCGAGGGTAAGGTACTTCCCGGTATCGATTGCCTCCTCGACAAGGAGAACGGCAGAACATTTGCAGCAGGTAACTGGAAGATGAACTGCGGTGTACCTGCAGACGCAGCTAAGCTTATCAATGAGCTCAAGCCTCTCGTTAAGGATGCTACGGCTAAGATCGCTCTCGGCGTTCCTGCTACAGCTCTTGCAGCAGCTGTTGAGGCAGCAGCTTATTCCAACATCAAGATCGCAGCCGAGAACTGCCACTTCGAGGAGAAGGGTGCTTTCACAGGTGAGATCTCTCCTCTCTGGCTCGCTAAGATGGGCGTTAACTACTGCATCATCGGTCACTCCGAGAGACGTGAGTACTTCGCTGAGACAGATGAGACAGTAAACAAGAAGGCTCATGCTCTTCTTAAGTATGGCGTTAAGCCTATCATCTGCTGCGGTGAGTCTCTCGCTCAGCGTGAGGCAGGCGAGACATTTGACTGGATCAAGAGTCAGATCGTCGGCGCTTTCAAGGATATCCCTGCTGAGAAGCTCTGTCAGATCACTATCGCTTATGAGCCTATCTGGGCTATCGGTACAGGTAAGACAGCTACAGATGAGCAGGCTCAGGAAGTTTGCGCATTCATCCGTGGCGTTATCGCTGAGCTCTATTGCCAGAAGTGTGCTGACGCTATGACGATCCTGTATGGCGGTTCCTGCAACGCTAAGAATGCAGCAGGTCTCTTCGCTCAGAAGGACATCAACGGCGGCCTGGTCGGCGGTGCTTCCCTGAAGGCTGAGGACTTCTCCATCATCTGTAACGCAGGTAAGTAATAAACACCTGATCATAAATGATCAACATATGGCCGTCCCGGTATTCCGGGGCGGCATTTGTCTGCTCGAAAACATATAAATGTGTCATCGTGACCTGGATAATACAGATCTAACCGCACATCTGCCTCAGTAGATAATTGATGTTTGCTTCGGTAAATTATAAAATCATTATGGGTTCATGGGGCAGCTCCGGTCATGGGGCCTTTCCGGAACGACTTTAAGTGTAATGCACGAGAGGTAAGGATATGTTGTGGTATTACGGTGTAGCAATTGGAATCATGATATGGAGCCTTGTCGTCCAGTCTTCTCTTAAGAGGAAGGCTCAGAAGGGAAGCGAGGTTATGGCAGCTTCCGGCAAGACGGCAAACCAGGTCGTAGAAGAGATGCTGCGGTCTCACGGAGTATACGGAATAGTTATCGATCACAAGCCCGGAAGTCTTACGGACTGTTACTCTCCCAAGGAGGGAAAGATCTATCTGTCGGATACCACATACGGGCGTAACACTGTTACAGCCATAGCAATTGCGGCACATGAGTGCGGCCATGCCATCCAGGATGCCGAGGGTATGATCATCTACAGGATCAGACAGATGCTCGCTCCCATGGCAGGCTTTGCATCGAACTTCGGTGTATGGATAACCATCATCGGTGTCATGATCATGTATGCTTCTACTGACAGCAACGGAAATGTCAACGGCAGTATGGGCTATACCATCAGTACTATCGGTCTGGTCGTCTACAGCATAGCTTTCCTGTTCTATCTGTTCATGCTCCCGGTCGAGCGTAATGCCAGCCGACGCGCCTTCAAGGATATGAAGGAATACAGATGGGTATCGGAGGATCAGTATTCACAGGCTCATTCTCTTCTGAGATCTGCCGGCGATACTTATGCGATCGCACTTGCTTCCTCAGCTCTGACACTGCTGAGACTTCTGGCTATGAGAGGCGGCAGCAGAAGAAGATAATCATCATACTCGGAGGGGCGATATGAAGAGCTACAGCTTTATTGACGGGAACGGAACGTTCGAACTCAAAGATGCAGACAGGATGAGCTACCTTTATTTTCCGGTAGCTTCCGTAAATGGCATGATGGGAGCTGTAACTCCCGAGCTCGGAGGAGATCTTAAGACAAGCCAGAACACGTTTATCCTTGAGCCGGTAAGCAGTGATAATCTCCATAACAACAGATCCACAAGGAACTTCTGGATATCTGCTCTTCGAGACGGTGACAGTAAGGCTGTCCTCGTGTCTGCGACGGGAGCCTCCGCGGCTCAGCACGCTTCTAAGGCATCAGGCGATAAGGATGCCGATCAGGTTACGGTATACGGCGGACTTCTGTATCAGAGAGTAGTAAGGCAGATGCCTAAGGTCGGCCTTAAGTGTGAAGTAACTACATTTGTCCCTTCCGGAACGGATGTTAAAGCAGAGATAACGAGAGTTGATATAACGAACACCGGATCAGACGATGTTCACATCACTCCTACGGTCGCGGTTCCGATCTACGGACGCTCGGCCGATAATATCAGAGACCACAGAAATGTTACCTCGATGCTCAACAGAGTTCTGGTGACGGAGTATGGGATCGTAAACGATCCTACGCTTACTTTCGATGAGAGAGGTCACAGGCGCAATAAGATCTCCTACGGACTCTTTGCCGCAGACGTAACTGACGGTTCGAATGCCCCCGCAGGCTTTTGCCCCGTAGTTGAGGATTATATAGGAGAGGGCGGAACATTTGATGCACCGTCATATCCTGCTGTGCATGAGCCTGAGATGAAGCCGGGTGACAGAGTTGACGGATTTGAAGTGATCGGTGCAGCGAGATTTGACGCCAGGACGATCAAGGCAAATGAGAAGGCATCTTACATATTTATCCTGACTCTTAATGAGAACGGTGAAGCCGCCGATGACGAGGCGACGATATTATCGCACGCTTCTTCTCTGCAAAAGGATATCCTCCCCTTCCTCGACAGCGCTACAGAGAGATCCGCATTTGAGGCACAGAAGGAATATTGGATAAGGCGCGATAACGTCAGATTCAGGAGCGGTGATAAGTCATTTGATAATTGGATGTATTGGGTCGGTATCCAGCCGATGCTCCGAAGGATATACGGATGCTCTTTCCTTCCGCATCATGATTACGGTAAGGGCGGAAGAGGCTGGCGTGACCTGTGGCAGGATTGCCTCGCACTGATAATAATGGATCCTTCGGATGTCAGGGATATGCTCGCCGAGAACTTCGGCGGAGTCAGGACAGACGGAACGAATGCGACGATAATCGGCAGCGGAAGAGGCGAGTTCATTGCAGACCGTAACGGGATAACGAGAGTGTGGATGGATCACGCCATGTGGCCGTTCATGACTATGGAACTCTATATCAACCAGAGCGGTGACTTCGGGATCCTCGACGAGACAGCGCCTTACTTCATCGATCGTCAGGTCATGAGAGGAGAGAAGCTCTTGTCCAAGGATGATCATACTGATGACGATATAGCTTCAATGAAGTCTGAAGGAACAGTACTCGAGCATCTCCTGCTCCAGAATATGGCTGCTTTCTTCGACATCGGCGAACACGGACACATGAGGCTTCGAGGAGCTGACTGGAATGATGCTCTCGATATGGCTGCCAAGCGAGGCGAGAGTGTGGCATTTACTGCTGCCTACGCGGGCAATATGAGAAGGCTGGCATCTCTTCTTGATAAGTATTCTGAGGTGACACACAAAGACAGCATCGAGATGGCTTCAGAGATCGAGCTTCTCTTCGGTACAGGAGATTCGGATGATGACAGAAGAGATATCCTTTCCTCATACTGCTCACTTGTAAAAGAAGGATTTAAGGCTCCCGTAAAGAGCATTAAGATATCCGATATCAGGGAGGATCTCCTTGCCAAGGCAGAGCATATCGCTGCTCATATAACAGAGAGCGAATGGTTTACGGACGCATCCGGTTATTCGAGATTCAACGGTTATTATGACGATTCCGGGCGTCCGCTCGAGAGTATCGCAGACGGCAGGATGATGCTCACTTCACAGGTGTTTACGATCATGAGCGGGATCGCTTCTGAAGAGCAGATCAGCGGGATCGTAAGATCGGCAGATAAGTATATCTATGACGAAGCGATAGGCGGCTACAGACTCAATACGAACTTCCGTGAGGTCAAGACCGATATGGGCCGTATGTTCGGATTCGCATACGGGCAGAAAGAGAACGGCGCAGTCTTCTCTCATATGACGACGATGTACGGTAATGCACTCTATACGAGAGGATTCAAGAAAGAAGGCTTCAAGGTCATCGATACGCTCTACAGACATGCTGCAGACTTCGAGTCGGCAGGGATCTATCCCGGGGTTCCGGAGTACTTTGATCCGAAGGGAAGAGGTGTATATCACTATCTGACCGGCGCGGCCTCATGGCTCATGCTGACGGTGCTGACGGAGATGTTCGGCGTTAAGGGACAGTGGGGCGATATCGTTTTCGAGCCGAAGCTGTTGCCCGAACAGTTTGATGGTGAAGGCAAGGCAGGCGTATCGATGGAGTTTAACGGCTGTCCGATCGACATCACTTATGTTAAGACATCGTCCGGCAACAGCGTAACGGCAGTAGAGGTCGACGGTGTTGTGATGGACGGCAATCGCGTTCCGGCAGATAAGCTGTCCACGGATAAGACAACGTATATCAGGGTTACTCTGGATTGACGGAGATTCCGGATGAATGCTGAGAGGATAGTGTTTGATGCGGCAGCAGGAGGGGGTAACAGGATCGTTGCCTTTATATGCCCTGCGACAACCGGCGATATAAAAGGAGTGTTTCAGATCTGTCACGGGATGACGGATCACTTCGGTCGCTACGAAGAGATGACGGACTATCTTAACAGCAAAGGCTGGCATGTGTGCGGACTTGATATGTTGGGTCACGGCGAGACGTGGAAGACCAATATCGGCAACAACATGCCTAAGGGCTTCTTCGGTGCAGGCAAGGATTCCGCCGAATGTATCCTGAGAGACGAGATGGAGCTTCACAGGATAGTAAAGGAGAGATTCGGCGACGGACTTGATTATGTCCTGTACGGACACAGCATGGGATCATTCATCGTCCGGAATATGTATATCGACAGGAAGTATTCTGATGAGTTTGACCGCTTTATCTTTGCATCGACTATGGGGCCTAATCCCGGCGTCGGAGCAGGGCTTGCATTGTCGCGGATAACTAATCTGTTCGGGCAGCGCCGTAAGCCGGGTAAGCTCATCAACAGCATAGCTTTTAAGCCTTACAACAAGAGGATAGATCACCCCAAGACAAGCTTTGACTGGCTGTCGACCGATGACGAAGAGATCCGTAAATACATAGAAGACGAGATGGCCGGATTCCTATTCACTTCCAAAGGGTTTACAGATCTCTTTACGCTCATATCGCATATGCAGAGCAGTAAGGCATATAGAGATCTGCCTGATAAGCCGGCCTTCATGCCGTATGGAGAAGAGGATCCCGTGGGAGGATACGGCAAGGGAGTCCGGCAGGTCGAGGAAAGACTTCGGGCGGCAGGTGCGGATATCACTGTCAAGGATTACGGTCACTACAGACACGAACTGCAGCATGAACCGGTACGGTATGAGTATTTCGATGATATAGACAGATTTGCCTCCGGGCAGGAAATAACAGTAACACAAGGAGAAAATAATGGTATTTGAATACGAACACATTGTCCAGTACTACGAGACAGATCAGATGGGGGTAGTACATCATTCCAACTATATTCGTTGGTTCGAGGAAGCCAGGAGCTATGTTTTCGATAAGATCGGGCTCGGATGCAGAGAGATGGAAGAGATCGGGATCATAAGTCCGGTAGTCGGAGTCTCCGCCAAATACAAGACCATGGCAAAGTACTACGACACTGTTATCGTTGAGATGGCAATAACGGATTTTACGGGTGTACGCTTCAAGATAAGATATACCGTAAAAGACAAGAAGACAGGAGATATAAGGTGCACAGGTAACAGTGAACACTGCTTCATTAATCCCGAAGGAAGGATACTGTCATTGAAGCGCGATCATCAGGATCTGTACGAACAGTTGCTTCCATACATTACAAAGGAGTGAACGATATGGCAGACATCGCGATCATCGGAGCAGGAACGGCAGGATTAACGGCAGCGATCTATGCATGTCGCGCCGGAATGGATACAGTGATCTTCGAGGGCGAGGCTTACGGCGGGCAGATAATAAACACGCCCGAGATCGTCAACTATCCCGGTATCGCGAATATCTCCGGATTCGACTTTGCGACGGGGCTATATGAACAGGCAACCGCATTGGGTGTCCGTCTCGAATTCGATCGTGTAAACTCGATCACGGGATCTGCGGATAACGGGTTCACACTCACGGGTGAATACGGTACAACAGTCGAAGCAAAGGCCCTTATAATCGCGACCGGTGCTTCACACCGTAAGCTTGGCATCGCGTCGGAAGACAGCCTGGTCGGCAAGGGGATATCTTACTGTGCCACATGTGACGGTTCGTTCTTCAAGGACAAGGATGTAGCTGT
>OMQY01000058.1 GCA_900313405.1 uncultured Eubacteriales bacterium | reverse complement strand
GGAATAACTGCAGAAGGCGACATCTACATTGCGCCAGGTCTTAAGATCTCATATGTCGGTCAGGACACATCTTCTCTTGCCGGAACCCCATACGATATCGCGAACGAGCGTGGTGCCGACAAGACTCTTCTCACCACCATCCTGATCAAGATGGGATTCGACAAGGATGCGGTAATGCGTGACACCGATACTTTCTCTCTGGGTCAGAAGAAATGCGTAATGATCGCGCTGAGCCTTTGCGAACAGGCGGATATCTACCTCTGGGACGAGCCGCTCAACTATATCGACGTCTATATCAGGCAGGAGATAGAGCGCCTTGTCAGGGACAGTGACATTACCATGTTGTTCGTCGAACACGACAGGACGTTCAGCCAAACAGTGTCAACAGTGCCTCCGTTCGTAATGGGGAACCTGTAACACATCCCCGCACCCGGCCTGTAGAACACTACCGCTCATTTACGATAAGTGCGACTCTGTTGTCGATAATACTCAGCACCTCATCCAGGCTCTTCTGATCCAGGAAGTATGGAGGTATCTCTTCCCTGATCACCAGGAGCACCGCAGGGTCTTCACGCTCTGCTACGGATGCGGATTCGAGAACTGTCCTGTACGATGCGATGATACTGTCATCCATCGTCAGCCCGAGCGACACTTGAGAACTGTTGTAGTTCTCAAGTGTTGTTTCCGCTGCCGCATCAAAAGCATTCCTGCTTATCGGATTGGTGTAATCCCCTGCGATCACCTTCTGGATATCATCACTCAGACAAGTCATGATAAACTCCCATGCACCGGCGGTTGCTTCAGATGATGCTGAAGCAGATATCCCGATGGAAGTGTCTACTGATATTACGGGACCTGAAGCATCAGGAGAGGGATATCCCAGAAGCGTCATTCCGGATGAAAGATAAGTATGGCGGGCAAGGAACGATCCGAGACATGAATAAGTCTCATTCGCGTCCGGGTCCATGTTATAGATATAATCGTCAGGTACATTGTTTTTAACATATTCACAAAGGCTCCTGAAGGATTCGTTGTCAAAATTCACCGTATCCCCTTGTATACAGGTCTCGATTACGTACGGGAACAATGTACACAGAGCATCCTGTTGTGAAGACACCATCGGATCCGTACCTCCGAGTATCTCATTTACATACTCAACATACTCATCATAAGTAAATCCTGTCTGTCCTTCACGAACATCGGATGTGTTTACCGCGAGCCCTGATACTCCGAAGCTTACCGGCATAAAGAGAAGTGCATCATCGATCATTGCCGCATCGATAACATTGGCGAAGAAGTGCCCCGCATCGATCCCACTCTCTCCCTCAACATAGCTCCTCAGATCGACCAGATGCTCTTCAGTCAGGATCTGACGGACATCCCCCGCATTCAGGATGATATCCGGACCGTCTCCCGACATTATATCGATCGCCAGCCGGTCATTCAGTTCCGTGGCGGTCCTGTAGTAGATATCCATAGTCTCATCCTCAGATGCCGCACCGCTGTAGTCAAGGTTTTGCCGAATATCATAGTCATACGTCAAGCGGACATAATAATCCTCATTCGTATCATTGAAAACCCTGACAGCCTCACAGATCGCGAAAGGAATATCGGAATTCCCGACGGCCGCCGCCGTAATGATCACTTTCCCGGCATTGGGATTAGTTGCGGCCTTTTCGAGTGTCACGATCACGGGAGCAGCGGTTTCCCCTATGTCGAACTGATCACGTGAATCCGGATGACTGACCCCACCTGCAAAGATATATCTGTCACCATTCACGGCGAAAAGAGACAGTCCGTCCATGATGCTCCTGTTGACGTTACAGCAATCAAAAGAAATGACCTCTTCTATCTGTCCGGACGCTGTGTTGATCCGCTTTAAGCCATCCTGATCCGTATAGTAAGACACACCGTCAAAAGATGATATCCGTTCTGTCGAGACAAGTCGATCAAGCCATGCGTATTCTTCGTCACTGTCCCGGACCTCCCCGCTCTCCAGGTCCAACGACAGGAATGTGACATTGCTGTATGAACAGATAAGAACTATTTCCTTCTCCGAGACCTTCATGCACCCTGTGATCATCATAATATTCGCTGATGGCAAAGCAGTAGACAGATCCACGATCTTACACATCCCGTTATTGCAGATCACAAATCTGAATACACCGGAATCCTCATAACCTGACACCAGATAGTCACCGTTGATCCACGAGCCTTCATAGAAACACCACCCCGAACCCGATGAGACATCCATTGAGGTATACGGCAATTCTTCGAATTCCCCGATATCACCGCTCTGAAGATCTACGCCGGCCAAGTAGTATGAGAGCTCACCGGCGCTGCTGCAGTCAGACCTGCAGATATATACACCCCCGTCATCGACGATGATATCCTGAACAGTCTGATTATCCCTGTACGATACTGCATTCCCGACATCAACGGTATTTATGAGCTTGCCGTTCACATCATAGTAATTCAGATCGTAAAACTGATAGTCAACAGCACTTTCTTCCGGATCAAGATCATCCGGTAACTTATATTGCCCCTTAACTCCTATTACAACGCCGTCACGATAAGCACCGAGGACCTCGCTCTCGCGGTAATCGACCGGCTTACCCTCATAGATGTCTTCTGTCTCACTCGTTGCAGAATCAAACCACACTGAATCCTCAGCCACCCTTATGGCCTCATTCCCGGTCCTTTTTTGACAACCGGTAAGTGTCACGACTGTCGATAACAAAAACAGTCCCGTAATCAGTACCGAACCTGCTCGGATCGTTCTGTTGTCCTTCATATGTCCATCCGTTCTCTCACGCAATTATATAGACGTCCATATCCGACTGAGTTACGTAAAGATTAACATGATATGCGGCTCAATTGCCACATTTCTGCCTCTTCATTCGTCATATTATTAACAACTATTACACAAGTCTTTGTTATTATGGTTACCGTTGGATCAATAATGGAAAGGGGAAAAACAATGAACAAAAAAGTGATCGCCGTCCTTATGACCTGCTGCATTCTGGCAGGGGCGCTCATGACCGGCTGCGGCAAAGGAAAGAAAGACTCCGATGAGACGACCGGCGGACAGGCAGACAATCAGACTGAAGCCACATCGTCCGGGAATGAGACCGAGTCTGAACCCGAGTCTACGGAGGATACGACATCCGCGACTGAGAGTGAACCGGAAGAGACTTCGGATCCGACACCTGATCAGGTGTCTTATGATGAAGACTATGAGGCACTCGACAAGACCGGGAGAGCTCAGTACAGAGTCGACATCAGTATCAGCAGACCTGATGCCTACGGACTTACTCTGCCTGTCACGGGAACCGCACATATCACATACAAGAACTACAGTTCGGATACGTGGGACAGTCTCATCGTCAGAGATTATAATCCCGCCAATCTCTGGGAAGCAGATAACCCGGTCTACGGACTGACATCCGGTTCTGACATAACCGATTACCACACTGCAATAACAGAAGTATCCTGCAACGGCACTTCGCTGACCTTCGCTGAGCAGGAGGATCCTTCGATCGTAAAGATCGATCTGTCTGAGCCTCTCGCACCCGGAGAATCGTCAGAAATAGATATCAACTTTACTCTGCAGGTTCCTGTAGGCGGAGTCCGACAGTCCTATGACACTGCAGATCATCTTACGACTTTCACCACTAACCGTGACGTCGATGACATCGTCGTTGCTCTGGGACCGTTCGTCCCGAACATCGCAGCCTATGATGACGGCGAGTGGGCGGCTGATCCCTATTTTGCTGATGGAGAATGCTTCTTTACCAGATGTTCCGACTACAAGGTGCATGTTGAGGTCCCTGAAGGATTCTCGGCAGTATCCACCGGAGATGAGATACAGAACCCGGACGGATCTTATGACATGTCAGCGGAGAATGTACGTGACTTCGCGCTTTTCGCCGGTGATACTCTCACTTATGTAGAGGGTTCATATAACGGCAAGGTCGTCAGGGTATGGTATCCCGGATCTCAGGAAGAACAACTTACAGTAGCCGAGC
>OMQY01000045.1 GCA_900313405.1 uncultured Eubacteriales bacterium | reverse complement strand
TTGATGAACGTGACACCTGCCGAGTCATAGCCTCTGTATTCCAGATGCGTAAGACCTCCGAGAAGCACCTCGAGTGTATTACGATCACCTATATATCCGACTATTCCGCACATATTATCTTCCTCTCAGATTACAAATGATATTTACTGTTGATTATTCCGGCCAGCTCGTTTGCCATATCGGTGATCAGGTCGATATCCTTACCTTCGAGCATGACTCTGATCTGAGGCTCTGTTCCGGAAGGCCTTACGAGGATCCTGCCCTCGCCGCCTAACACAGCTTCCATCTCCTTTATCCTGGAGGCGAGCTCAGGCATCTGCATGGCAGCTTCTTTATCGCTGTCATTTACATAAGCAGGTACCAGGACCTGAGGCAATACCTCCATAACAGAAGCCGCTTCGGCTATTGACTTACCGCTGTTATGAAGGGCCGTAAGAGTAGCCAGAGCCGTTAGCATCCCGTCACCGGTTGTCGAAACATCGAGCAGGATAACGTGTCCGCTCTGTTCGCCGCCGATGTTATATCCGGACTTCTTCATCTCTTCAAGAACATATCTGTCACCGACCTTAGTCTTGGCAAGCTTAAGGCCCTGCTCTGAGGCCATGATATCCATTCCGAGATTACTCATTACCGTAACCGTGATCGTATCCTGCTTAAGAACGCCTCGAGCCTTCATATCAAGACCGATCACAGACATTATCCGATCTCCGTCTATTACATTACCCTGAGCATCAACACACAGGAACCGGTCGGCATCTCCGTCGAAAGCAAGTCCCATATCGCACTTCTGCTCCAGCGTTATCTCCGAGAGCTTCTCAAGGTGTGTCGATCCGCATCCGTCATTGATATTTATCCCGTTCGGCTTATCTCCAATGGAAACAACTTCAGCGCCGAGATCAGTCAAGAGCTTCTGTGCGATCCCGCTGGCAGCACCGTTGGCTGTATCTACAGCGAGCTTCATACCGCGAAGATCGACTGACATAACGTCCTTCAGACGTGCAATGTAATCGGCAGCAGCAGAATCCTTAAATGTATATGTTCCGATACCTGCACCGGTCGGAAGCTGTGACGTATATGAATCAAGATTATTAATGACATCCTCTATCTCATCTTCAACGGAATCAGGAAGCTTATAGCCGTCCCCCGAGAAGAACTTGATGCCGTTGTACTCATAAGTATTGTGGGAAGCAGAGATCATAACTCCCGCATCACAACCATAAAGGCCCGTAAGATATGCAACCCCCGGAGTGGGGATAACTCCGACCCGGATAACATCTGCTCCTGCAGAACACAGGCCTGCGATAAGTGCCGTCTCGAGCATCTTGCACGAGATCCTCGTATCCATTCCGATAAGGAAAAGCGGCTTACGCGAAGCCTTTCTGTCGCTCCTTGCCAGGACTATAGCGCCTGCCAGACCGAGTTTATATGCCAATTCGCCGGTGAGCTTATCATTTGCCACACCGCGAACGCCGTCAGTACCGAATAATCTTGCCATCAAATCCTCCAATAAGACCGATCTTGTTATCTGCTTCGTCAGCCTGCGTCATCCTCAGGTATCTCGGACGCATATACCGTAACAGAAGCAGTCTCAGGGATCTGTCTCTCTACTCTGAAATAGACATCGCTGCCGGCAGATCTGATCGTGATCGGGAGTTCTACGACTCCGACATTGCTGACCCCTGAATAATCGATCCTCGCTATTATATCACTTGCAGTAATATCCTCTATCGTATCCTGACGTCCGACTATCTTAACCCTTACTTCATCGATAGGATAAGACACTGACAGATTGTCAGGCCAGTCGCTCTCACCATAGGTGATCGGAACATCGAGTTCCTTGGTTATAACAGGATTCGTATTGACCTGGATATACATCCACAGGCCGATCGATATCAGGATGGACGCGATCATAATGAGAACGCGCGTTCCGAAGCTTGCAGTCCTGGCCTTGTCGGCCATATGCTCTTCCCTGACCTTAAGATCGGTAACAACGGCTTCTTCACCCGCTGCCTCCGTAACGGGAACAGCTGTCTTCTCTACCACGGGGGCTACGGCATTCTGCTTGCCCTTATGTCTCTTAAACCTGCTCAGCACCTTGGCTACGCCCTTCTTCGTCTCCTCTTCCTCTGACAGGCCGAGCAGATACATCAGGTTAGCTTCAAGTTCCTGGCTGTTACGCATCTCATATAATCTGCCGTTAACGGCGATCGATGTCTTGCCTCTCTCCTCGGATACGACGACGGCGACCGTATCGCCCATCTCACTGGCACCTACGGCAGCACGATGTCTCGTACCGGTGCGATCGAGAGTGTGCATGGTAACGGCAAGAGGCACGTGGCAACGGGCAGCGATGATCCTGCCGTTACGGATAAGAAGACCTCCGTCATGCATGGGCGAACCCTTGTAGAAGATCGACTGAAGCACGGAATTCGTAACGGTCGAATCGAACTTAACGACATTCTCCTGCTCAAGAAGTTCCTCGAGCCTCGTAGATCTCTCGATAAGGATAAGTGCACCCGTATATGTCCTGCTCATCTCGCGGCAGGCCAGACAGATCTCATTTACGAGAGAGGTCGCCGCGGTCTTGTCATCAGCCTCATCCGAGGCCAACAGGCTCTTGACCGAACCGAAAGAACGTATGCCCACGGTCTCGAGAGCACGCCTCAGCTCCGGCTGGAATATGACGATAAAGAGTATCGCGAATACATAGAGCAATTTATTAAACAGGAATCCGACCATGTCGAGTCCGAAGAGTCCGCAGACAACTACGAACATAAGTATAAGGATGATACCCTTGATGAGCTGCCATGCTCTGGTCTGCCTGATAAACAGGAGAGTCCAATACAGCAGGAAAGAAACA
>OMQY01000228.1 GCA_900313405.1 uncultured Eubacteriales bacterium | reverse complement strand
TATCTTCCCCTGCTCTTCTTCAGTAAATGCTTCATTGATAAAAACCCCGTTAAGCCATTCCCTGATGAACGAAGTCTCCCATGTGACCGGCGCGCGGTCGGGATCATAGCTTTTTATATCTATCGATTCGGTTGAGATGAGGAGCATACTGTCGTCTTCAATATCCAGTATAGTCCACTCAATAGGCGAGCCGTTGTAGCAACCGAAGCCGGTTACGGTATCGCCGACCTGCCTCCCGGATCTGTCGGCGTTATCATCCGACGGGGCGAGCTTTACTATAAAAACGGCCAAAAAAAGAAGAGCGACAGACACCAGCGTTGCGATCTCCGTCCTCTTCATTTTGTGTTCCTTAAATAAGCCGGCCACTGTCAGTCAATATTCATTATCGCGATAACAATGTAAGCGATAACGGAACCGCCCAATGCAATCGTGAGAAGTATTGCTGTTGCCTTGACCCAAAACTTTCTGCGGCTGTTAGATATCATTTGCCCGTGTAGCTGTCCCCGACTCGAAGTGACAGCTCGATCTCCTTGTTGTTTCTCTCGATGACTACTGTAATATAGTCACCGATCTCATGCGAGTTGCGTATATCTATAATATCATTTGTCGCCGTGATTTCAATGCCATCCATGGAGATGATGCGGTCGCCGACCTGAATGCCTGCTTCCTCTGCAGGACCGCCTGCATCTACCTCTGCTACGAATACACCTTCGAATGCTCCGTAGAACGATCCGTCGGCAACATAAGATACCGAGACACCCAGATAAGGCCGGTTGGCAACATAACCGTAGTTGATCAGCGACTGTATGATGCTCTTTACATCGCTTATCGGAATGGCAAATCCAAGACCTTCCGCAGAACTCATCTTGGCGTTGGTGATACCTATTACCTCACCAAAGGAATTGATCATAGGCCCGCCACTGTTACCGACGTTGATCGAAGCGTCAGTCTGGATAAGGCTCAGCGTGTATCCCTTGTTGTTCATTGTTCTTCCCAGAGCCGATACGACGCCTGCAGTAACAGATCCGGACAATGTTCCTAACGGGTTACCTATAACGACAACAAGTTCTCCTGTCTGGAGCAGATCTGAATCACCGAGAGTTACATAAGGAAAACTCTCTTCACTGTCGAGCTTAAGCACGGCTACATCAGTCTGGACGTCTGCCCCGACGACCTGAGCCGATATCGGATCTTCATAATCCGGAACAACGACCTTCAGTTCATAATTATCATTCTTGGTCGCATCTTCGACAACATGCTGATTTGTAACGACATAACCGTCCTCGGAAATAATGAATCCCGATCCGGAAGAAACCGCCTCACTGCTGCCGTCAGTTGTATCGACGATAAAGACCGATACAGTCGCGGGACTGACCTTATCGACTATCTCGACAGTGCTCAGAGTATCCTTGTTCGGATCATAGACCGAAGCGGCTTCCTCAAGCGTAAACGCAGGATCAGCCAGATCCGACGGACGGGCGGACAGCTGCTGTGCCGCAGGCTTATTCTCCTGCTTCCTGCCGTTCGTATATGTCATATTGCCGAACTTGCCTGTCGTCAGACCGAAGATATATACAGTCTGGAATGCCGAGAAACAGATGCATGCGATCAGGGCCATCGTCATGATCGTAAATGCTTTGCTGCTCTTGTGCTTGGGCTTCTCTGATCTGTCCTCATCGCTTCGCTCCCCGGATCCGCGGATACTCTCGCGTTCCGTGTAACCGACAGGATCCGAAGGCGGACAATCGCTGATCATCGCTGCGGGAGCGACCTGTTCAGTGATCGATGTATCCGTTCCGGCATCTTCCTTTGCCGGAACAAAAGCCTGCTCATTATTCTCTTCTTCTATTCTCTCATTATCCATTTAACCATCTCCCCGGATCCTTCAGGATCCACCTAACTAATGATATACCCGAATGCCGCAGATATGTCGGCAAAATCTAGTCAAATCTATTCTTTAAGCGAGAACCTCTCTATCATGATCTCACGTTCTCCGATCAAGACGGGACTTATCTTACCCGCTGTCTTATCGGTCACCGCAGCTATCATCTTAGCACTGTCGGTCTTCTGACATACATACGTGATACCGACGTCGGATCCGTATTGGATATCTTCGATCTGCCAGCCGTTCGTCTCCATCAGATACGTGAGTTTGTCGCTCATCGCATACGGACAATCTGCCCTGTAGGCTTCCCCGACCTCGGTACGGACGGGACCGGCGGCTTCAAGCGCCGCGATGGTCGCCTCGGTGTAGGCACGAACGAGCCCGCCCTTCCCGAGCAATATCCCTCCGAAATATCTCGTGACAGTAACGGCCACATTCATAAAACCGTTCTTATCGATTATGCTCAGCATCGGCATTCCGGCCGTCCCTGACGGCTCCCCGTCATCACTGTACTTGCGCATCTGTGTCTGCCCGTCATAAGTCCATGCATAACAGCAGTGTCTCGCATCAGGATAAGTATTCCTGGCTTCATTGACAAAAGCTTCCGCCTCCTGAGCTGAACGTATCCTTACGGCACGTCCTATGAAGACGGACTTCTTGATCTCGATCCTGGATTCTCCGTATTCCGATAGAGTTATCATACCTTATTCGCAGTATCAGCTTATCTCTTTGTATCGCTGATAAGCGGTCATCAGCAATGATCTGTCCTGGCTGTATGTGATCTCGGCAAGAGCTTCTTCTATAGGGAAGAACCTGCCCTCGACAAATCCTTCCGACGTATCGATCGTGATATCGTCATTCTCGGCTTCCATTACAAACCACGAAATATTATTATGAACCGGCTTACGTCTTGTCACTGAATAGAACTCATAATTCGTCTTGCCGCACGGTGCCAGTATCCGAACTGTCAGTCCGGCCTCGATCTTGAACCGCTCGACTGCAACTTCCTTGAGTGTCTTGCCGTCACGCACCACACCCTTCGGGAATACCCATTCATGCTTATCATTACGAAGCATGAAGACTCTGTCATTATTAAAGGCGATACCGCCTGCACAATTTCTTACTATCATCTTAAGCTCACTGCCTGTTACTCGCGCCTGTGGGTGATCAATATCGTATGTAAGGATTTTACCATACGGCAGAACAAACTGCACAGTTTATGCGTGTCTCAATTGTCCGCAGGCGTTATGACTTCAAAATCATTCGGGTTATAAACGACTATCCCCTGCCCGTCATCACGGGTAGTTCCGACGATATATGTAGACGTGGGTTCGCCTTCGTCACCGCTGCGTCTTCTGCAGCATACGAACACGGCTGTTATTACAAGGATAACGACGATTATCGATATGATGAGCTTCCTGCCGTTCATAGCTTCCCCCGTTCTTCTCGAAAATATACTAACAGTATACCGCTAATCTTCACATCTGCCTTGCTTTGGGCAGTATTATCATCAAAAAGTTACTTTCGTTTTCTTATATATCCTATATAATGCATATATGATCAATAACAACAAAAGATATGACCTTAAGGAATATAACCGCGGCGTCAGGAACCGTAAAGCAACCGCCAAGCGCAGACTCGCGATAATGCAGAAGGTATTTATGGTCCTCCTGTGTCTTTCGGTTACCCTTGGGCTCATCCTCCTGGGCGGCATAGCCGGCAAATCAGCAACGAAGGACCCTGACGAGCCGCTTTTCGACCTTGGGAATCACCATGACAGCACCGAGACGACTCTTGAATTCACGGATCTCACGTCTTCTTCAGACACGACAGAGACTACAGAGCCTTATAAAGTGGAGGAACTCATATCCGCCAATCCCATTGCCGATAACTACTGGGGCGAGCTTGTCCCATGCGAGAATCCGATACCCTATGAACATTACGAGGTCCACGGTCTCTATATCAACGCAGTCTATAATCTCGAAGAGAATCTGGCCATAGCGGATAATTCCGAGATCAACACGCTCGTAATAGACCTTAAGGAGGCAGGCGGTATCTATTTCAACTCTACGAATGAGACCGCACGGGAGATCGGATACATCAATCCTCAGTATGATCTGGCCGCCGTAGTCGAGGAATG
>OMQY01000156.1 GCA_900313405.1 uncultured Eubacteriales bacterium | reverse complement strand
TCCGTTACTTTCCTGATATCCCTTATATTCATAAACGACATCACGATCGCCGCGAGCGCGAGGAGCCCCATAATGTACGGAACGGTATTGCGCTTATATTTCCAGACAAACAGGCACACCGCCATGACAATGATGATATTCAGGAGATTTACGATCATCGCTTCCGATCCGGGGGCAACATATCTGTCGAAAGTCATCTCGGAAGAGATCGCACCGGACTCGTTGTCGAGCGTCAGGTAATCCAGCACGGAGACCGCAGAGATCACCCAGATGCCGGCGGATATGACCTTACGCCACTTGTGGGAAGCGAGAAGATAGTAAATGCCCGTCCAGATAATGAAGACGCCCGCTCCCAGCACTCCGGCCCAGATAACATAGTCCATGGGATCGCGATACCTGATCACGGAGATGAAGTCCTGAGGCGAAGACGAGACCACCTGAGACGGGATCATTACACCGATAAAGAAGGTCAGGAATAACGCGCCGAGAATGAAGATATGATCGGATCTCTTATCGCCCTTGAGGGCCGCTTCAGACTTATCGGATACGAGCTCGACATCTTCCATCTTGATGACACCGAGCCTGATAAGTACGTTCTTACACAGCGAGAAAAAGTTGTTGAGAGTCCAGTAGAACACGAGCGCCGCTTTGGAATCATAGAGCAGCACCAGAAAGATCGCTGCCAGAGCGAACACCTGCACTCTTTCCCTTACGCTGTGTCCGTGGCTGTAGATCATACCTGCCGTGATATTGATGGCTGTCATAAGGATCGGAAGGAAGTTGATAGTGACTCCCCCGAGGCGGATGAGTCCGTCAGGCTTTCCGATATCGGATATCGGCCCCAGGCTCACACCGTCCACATATGACAGATGCGACAGGAAATGATAAGCGGCAATGAAGATCGGGATCTGAAGCAGGAGCGATGCAGACATCTTCAGAGAATGTGTGGGACTGTAACCTGACTGACGGTAATATGTCTGGAGCATCATGAAGCGCTCGTCGCCCCTGAAGGTCTTCCTGATGTGGTCGGACCAGGGCCTTATCGCTTCGAGCTCGCGGGATGCTTCCTCCTGAATGGAATCCGCACGCCGGTATAGCGGAAAGCAGAAGATGTTTACGACTATACTGAGCACGATGATCGAGATTATCGTATTGTCGAAGATGCGTTCTGATATGGCGAAAATAACCTGACACAAAAGTTCAGGCGGATAGATCAATAATCTGTAAAGCAACTCAAGCAGATTCAAATCGAGCGCCCCCAACAAACATCATTCACACTCTATCAAGTCTTTATGAATTGTAACACATAAAACGGACCGTCCCAAATAAAAGGGACGGTCCGGATCAGTTAATTATGTCAGACAGGATTACTTGCTGAGTCTTGCCTCGAGAGCAGCCTTCTGATCTTCGTAGCCGGGCTTGCCCAGGAGAGCGAACATGTTCTTCTTGTAAGCCTCAACACCGGGCTGGTTAAAGGGGTTAACTGCGAGGAGGTAACCGGAGATGCCGCAGGCCTTCTCGAAGAAGTAGATGAGCTCGCCGAGATCATAAGCTGTCTGCTCAGCCATGTGGATCTCCATGTTCGGAACCTTACCGTCAACGTGAGCGAGGACTGTTCCCTGCATTGCCTTCTTGTTTACTTCGTTCATATCCATTCCGGAGAGGAAGTTCAGACCGTCAAGATTAGCGGGATCGTTCGGGATCTCAAAGGACTTGCGGGGCTGATCGATGGCAACTACTGTCTCGAACATGATCCTGGCGCCGTCCTGGATGAACTGACCCATGGAGTGCAGATCTGTCGTGTTATCAACGCCTGCGGGGAAGATACCGCGGAGATCCTTACCCTCGGACTCACCGTAGAGCTGCTTCCACCACTCTGTCATGTAGTGGAAAGAAGGCTCGTAGTTTACCATGATCTCAGTGGAGTAACCGGATCTCAAGAGGCAGTTACGGACTGCTGCATACTGATAGCAGGGGTTCTCAGAGAGAGGCATCTTCTTGTATGCCTTCTGGGCATCACGTGCGCCTCTCATGAGTTCCTTGATGTCAACGCCTGCAACAGCGATGGGCAGGAGACCTACGGCTGTAAGAACGGAGAATCTTCCTCCTACATCGTCCGGAACAACGAAAGTCTCATAACCTTCCTCATCAGCCAGACCCTTAAGAGCTCCTCTTGCCTTATCTGTTGTGGCATAGATACGATTCTTGGCCTCTTCCTTACCATACTTATTCTCCATGTAAGCACGCAGGATCCTGAAAGCGATAGCAGGCTCCGTTGTCGTACCGGACTTGGAGATGATGTTCAGGGAGATGTTCTTGCCCTCGATAACTTCCATGAGGTCTGCCAGATATGTGGCGCTGATGGAATTACCGCAGAACAGGATCAGAGGTGCCTTACGCTGCTTCTTAGTGAGCGCATTGGCGAAAGAGTGATTCAGCATCTCGATGACTGCTCTCGCACCGAGGTATGAACCGCCGATACCGATAACTACGAGAACATCGGAATCTCTTCTGATCTTCTGAGCAGCCTTACGGATCCTGGCGAACTCTTCCTTATCATAGGCTGTAGGCAGATCGAGCCAGCCGAGGAAGTCATTTCCGGGGCCGTTCTTCTTGTGGAGCATATCGTGTGCTGCCTTTACCTGGGGTTCCATTCTCTCTACGGCCTCTTCGCCGCCGATAAACGGAAGGACATTAGAATAATCAAGTGTAATCATTATGATATCTCCTTGTCATATTATTTTCATAGACGAATAAGAGTATACACCCCTAAGGGGGTTTTGTCCTTTAATTTTTATATATAGTTGGTGTTTTTCGTATATAATTTAATCGAAAAAGCACGCGATGGAGGTTTCTACCGTCAAATGATCAACGATATCACACCGGCAGGAAGCAAGATACACATACTTTTCCTCGTCAGTCGCGCCCCGGGCGTGAGCTATCAGATGCTCATGGATCGTTGCATGCAGTCCCTCTATATGGACTTTTTCTCTTTCTCACAAGCTTATAACGAGCTGATCTCCGGCAACCTCATGGACAAGACCGAATCCGACACCGGAACGGACGAGGTGGTCGGCATCAATGAGACTCTGACGATAACCAAGGGCGGATCGGCTATCCTCGAAGATGTCATCCCCTCCCTTAACCCTCAGGTTCGTTCCTATCTGAACCGCGCGGCAGACGAACTTGCCGCCCAGGTCAGATCCCTTAATTCGATCCGTGCGATAGTCACCGACGGCTCGACCGCCGTCCTGACCGACACATCCGCAGGATCGGGCATCTCCGGGAAGATCACCGTTACGGTCGAGTGCGCCTCAGCCGAAGAAGCGGAGACACTTTGCCGCAGCTGGAGAACGGGCGGCTACCGCAGTATAAGCGATCTTCTCGCCTCTATGTCGCACAAGGAGGACAGACAAGATGACGAAGTTTGACGAACTGGTTGCCCTGATAGGCGATCAGAAAGTTGTTATCCAGACACATAATTTCCCGGACCCTGATGCGATCGCATCGGCATACGGCCTTCAGTATCTTCTCGGCACCCGCGGGATCAAGGCCGATATCGTTTACTTCGGCAACTTCGACAAGGTAACTCTCAAGCTCATGACCGACGAGCTCGGCATCGAGACATTCAATGCCGACGGCTATAACGGTTCCGAGGAAGACCTCGTCATCAATATCGACGGACAGAAGTTTAATGCCAACTTCACGGATCTGACAGGACACGAGATCGCGTGTATCGACCATCATCCTTGGGTAACCGAATACAGGTATGACATCGTCGATCACAGAACGGTCGGAGCGTGTGCCACGATCATATACGACTACTTCAAGGCCAACTCCGTAGAGATCCCCGGGAACGTCGCCACGGCGCTTCTTTATGCCATCAAGGTCGACACCCAGAACTTTACGCGCGGAGTGACGGATTCCGACATAAGAGCTTTCGCTGATCTTAATATCATTGCAGATCACGCGCTCATGATCCGCTTTGACAGCAACGAGCTCGAGATCCGTGACCTCAGAGCTTACGGTGCGGCGATCCAGAATGTTTATGTCAAGGACGGCGTCGGATTCGTTCATATTCCTTTCGACTGCCCGGACAGGCTTATCGCCATGGTGTCAAACTTCATCCTGTCACTTAACAGCGTAGTCCTCTCCGTCATATATGCGGAGCGCGGCGGCGGCCTTAAGTTCTCCGTTAGATCCGAGCTGTCCGACTTCAAGGCGGGCGACTGGGTACATTTGGCGCTCGAAGATATCGGTGACGGCGGCGGACACCCGACCATGGCAGGCGGCATCGTCTTCCCTGAACGCATGTCGGTGTTGGGAAGCGATCCCGATACGGTCATAAGAAGACGTTTCATTGAGGCTCTCGGCGAGATGAGAAAGATAGCCGCCGAGACTGCAGAAGCAGCAACGGAAGCGGGAGGCCCCGTACCCGGGATGATAGATATTTCAGACGACAGTTACATTACGTAAAACACAAAAAACAAGCAATAAGGGAGGTATCACAATGCGAATGAAAAAAACTACGGCGGCCATACTGGTTACGGCTATGGCAATGGGAATGACGGTGTTCCCGGGATGCAGCAAGAGCGACAGCAGCAAAGTCTCGAGTGACGATCAGTGGTTCAACATCACGAAGTCTTCCGCACAGGAATACTACGATAATATCGATTTTGTTTACGATGATATGTGGTCGAACTGCATCGGTGCCGATGCAGAAAAGATCTATGTATTGACTAACCTCTACAAGAATATGAACTCAGAGGAGATCGATGACGATAAGAACAGTCAGGACTTTGAGAAAACATTCATCGATATTTATTCGATCGAGAACGGTTATGAGAGATCGGTCTCGATAGACGACTCACTTACGGGTATCGACGGCAGTTATTATGTCCAGGAAGGCAAGCTCAAAGATAATGCCATAACACTGGATGTATATGCATATCATCCTACATCCGGCGGTATGTATGAGGATACGATGTACCAGGTCACTTTCGATATCGATACGGAAGAATTCTCCGAACCGGTCGAGGTGGGTTATCAGGATGAATCATCTGACTGGGAAGAAATGAGCAGAAAGGTTCCCGACGGCAGCTATGAGGGATCCTGGGAGATAGGTGACTATACCATAGCCCGTTTCTATATTTGGAGCGAGAATTCAGACAAAACATCTTATGTACTGCTCATCACCGATAAAGACGGAAATGAGACAACTCTTGATCTTCGCACCCTCATGCCCGACTATTCTGTCTGGGACATCAGTACTTATCTGGACATTGATGAAGACAGTATCCTGATCATTCCCAGCTGCGATTCTGAAGAACAGGTCTACTTCAAGCTCACACTGTCGAGCAAGACTTTGGAAGATGTCTCTCAGGAGTATGCATGGTTTGAATGTGATCCCTGGGGTCTCCAGACGATCGAAGGACAGGGAATGTATTTCCTCGAGAACAACGATTACTATCATCCGATACTCAAGAAGGTCGATATGGAAGAGCAGAAGATAGAAGATGTCATCGACTTCAGGAACTCCAACATCAACCCCATGGATATGTGGAATCTCAGTCTTATAACAGTAACAGATAACAGTGTTGTCATGGCAGGTCAGACCAATATGACAGCCAACAGTCAGGGTACCTTCAATGTCATCACTCTCACAGAGGCAGAAGAAAACCCTAATGCGGGCAAATCTATCCTCAAGGCGGCCTCGCTCAGCGGATATAACTACGCGATCTTCGAATCGATCTGCGAGTTCAATGAAGCTAACGATGAGTACTTCATTCAGATCGATGACAGATATAATATCGAGACGAACATGGACTGGGAGAACGTTCCCGACAACACCGACTGGACAAGCAATTATCTGAATCAGGCCGCATCTCTCGGCGATCAGCTCACGGTCGACCTGATGGCCGGCGACGGTCCCGATATCCTCTTCAACGCATATTCTCTCCCGCAGCTGAACAACTCGGATTACCTGGTAGATCTGTCCGGCAGGATCACGGATCCGGACAACTACTTCTCCAACATCTTCGATGCCGTTTCCGTTAACGGTGCTCTTTATCAGGTACCGATGATATTCACACCGGAAGGCATCTCCACATATTCCGAGTTCACAGAGGACGACCAGATCGGATTTACTTTCGACGATTACAGACGCTTTGTCGATCAGGTATGTAACGGCAAGGATCCCCTGCTGTCAAACTATTCGACCCAGCTCGACTACTTCATGGTCTGCTACGCCTCAGTATCTGATATGTTCGTAAGCGGCAACGGCGTAAACTACAACAATGACGCCTTCAGAGATCTGGCTCAGTATGTAAAAGACTATGTCACCGATGTTCCCGAAGACGATCCCGAGATCTATGGAGACTACGCCGTATATGAGCCTTATATGACGGATGATGTCGAGAAGCCTAATGCCACGGCCGGCTCGATCGGTTCGATCTATGATTTCTTCTACAATTACGGCGACAGGGTGAACGATGTCCGCTTCCTCGGTTATCCCTCATCAGATGCACGCGGACCGATGTTCAACATCCAGCTGTCCGTTGCCGTATCCGCTTCTTCTTCCAATCTTGACGGATGCTATCAGTTTGTAGATCTGTTCCTCGCCAGAGACATGCAGATGACAGCAGCCAGAGAAATGTGGGGCCTGCCGGTCAACATCAGCGTCTTCGATGAGATCGCTCAGACTGCACTCGACGACCACAACAAGAACGCCGAATACTATCTCGAGTACTTCACAACCGCCGAGATACGTGAGTACGGCCTCGACACATCCATCTACGACGAATCCGTTATCGACTACTTCAAGTCAGTTATCAACAACTGCAAGGTCGCCCAGATCACCGATGCGTATGTAGCTATCATCATCCGCGAAGAGATGCAGGCATATTTCTCCGGCCAGAAGACACTCGACGCAGTCATCGACACCATGACCAACAGAGTAACGACCTACCTGACCGAGCGAGGCTAAGACTCTAAGCAGGAAGTTTTTATCAGCAATATCAGAACCCCGGACCCCGTGCTGAAGTGAACCCACTTTGTTGGACGGTTTAAAACGAGTATAAGGACTGATTCCTTGCCTGGCAAGGAGTCAGTCCTTTCAGTTTG
>OMQY01000016.1 GCA_900313405.1 uncultured Eubacteriales bacterium | reverse complement strand
GTCCACGCTGACAGCGGTCTTATCAGAGCGGCGATCGTTGCCTTGCTGGTAGTGCTTATCATCCTTGCATTCGCACTCGGCAAGGCGAGAATGGTGAAGAAATACCCGCCGGTCGTTGCTTTCCGTAAGGGCATAAAGACGCACCATTTTAAGAGCAATATCATGCCGCTTCAGAAAACAAAGATGAGCATCAACCATCGTATTGCGATCCGTGATTGCATCAAGAATGTTCGAGGGAATATAGGGATCATGGTATGTATCATCGTAGCATCGATCGGCTTCCTTTTTACGGGCCTTAACTTCTACTTCTTCAAGGACGGGTCCGACAGTATTATGAAACTTATGGGAATGGAGGCCCCTGATGAGTCTGTATTGATCAACGAAGGTGTCGATCCTCAGCAGATGGCCGATGAGTTCCTCGATATGCCTGAGGTTGATGAAGTCCTGTTGACATACAACTGGGGCCGTGTAAAGGTCGATGGTTCGTCTAATGACGGTACCGTTATGGTTTATGAGGATTACTCTCAAACACGTAACATCTTCGTCAGTTCAGGAAGAACTCCCGAATACGCTAATGAGGTCGCGATCTCTCTGGCAAGAGCCAAGCAGGAGGATATATCTATCGGTGACAGCATCGTTGTTCAGTCTTTTGAATATCAGGAATCATACATAGTAACCGGTATAATCGGAGCGATGAGCAACGGACAGATGAATATCTACATGACTATCGACGGTTACATGAGGATCAACGGCGGAAAAGGGCCGGATGTGCTCAATGTCTACCTCAAAGACGGTGAGGACAGTTCTGTTTATGAGAAAAAGATATCCGATATCTACGGCGATGACGGCAGGATCGTAAGAGTCACGGCATTGATGGATCTTGCCAAGGTACAGGTCGATCCGATCTCATCGATCTCAAGGCTCTTTTGCTTTGTAGCATCGATCTTCATTGCAGCGATCGTGGCTGTAATACTAAGTATCATTGCAACTTCGAACGTCAAGAGGAAAAGACGTGACTTAGGCGTTATGAAGAGCCTGGGATATTCATCGAAAGATCTGATGACTCAGATCGCATGGAGCATTATCCCTGTATCGATCATCGCGGTCATCATCGGAACATTCCTGGGTATCTACGTTAACAATGTATTCTGGCTGTTGTTGTTCGGTGCCGCTATGAATAACGAGACATGGCTTATCGTAGTTCTCGACATCCTCCTTGTAGTCTTCTGCTATGTATCCTCCTACATAGCAGCCGGTAAGATCAGGAAGATATCCGTTACTGAACTTATGACAGAATGACATTTCTCCTCTGACGGAGTGCCCTCCTATAAGCTTTGTCAGCCTTTATTCCACATAGCCCGCGGGAAATTGTTCCGCGGGCTTCTATTTGTGTTGAGATCCAACTGCAGTGATGAGCTCTTTTATCAGCTGCTCGAGAAGTCTATAATCCAGAGGGAAAGCTTTTATCCCGGGGGGCAAGAAAATGACGATCACAGAAGAGATCAGGAGCAGATTCAAGGAGCAGCAGGACATCGGATACCGCGAACTTCAGATCAGGACCACACCTTCGGTAGAGGCGTCGCGCATCGTCGGAGTCAGGACACCTGCACTTCGAAGTCTTGCCAAGGAGCTCGGTAAGCGTGAGGATGTAGGTGAGTTTTTGAAGATCTTGCCGCATGAGCTTTTCGAAGAGGACCAGCTTCACGCGTTCATTATATCGGGCTATAAGGATTACGGCCGGGCAATAGATGAATTAGAGCGATTCCTTCCGTATGTTGATAACTGGGCGACGTGCGACCAGATGTCTCCGAAGGTGTTTAAGAAACACAGACCGGAATTGATGGAACATATCAAGAAGTGGATCAGGTCTGACAAGACCTACACGGTAAGGTTCGGAGTCGGTATGCTGATGGAACATTTCCTGGATGAAGACTTTGACGTCAGATATGCGGAGATGGTCGCTGAACTGCGTTCTGACGAATACTATGTAAACATGATGATCGCATGGTACTTTGCCACCGCACTCGCAAAACAATATGACGAGATACTGCCGTTTATCAGGGAAGAACGGCTTGATGTTTGGACCCATAACAAGACAATTCAGAAGGCGATCGAGAGCTATCGTATAACACCTGAGCAGAAAGAATATCTGAAGACACTTAAGATCAAAAAGAGCCGCTGACCGGACCGGATGCAACATTCATGCGTTGTCGATTGTATTAACGGTATCAACAACTTGATACCGACAGGGAGGATAACAATGAAAAGACTATTGGCAACGTTTATGACAGCTGTAATGGCGATGGGATTTCTTACTGCATGTTCAAAGTCAGACAGCAAGAATGATGAGACGACAAGAGAGACAGAAGATACTACTGTAGTCGAGATATCTTCAACGGCACATGAACCGATGTTTACTGTCCGAAGCGGCAACGCAGGTGAGTACAGTATCGATGATGATGTTTGGACGTCTGTCACATATACGGTTTATTACGACGGAACGATCGAGCGTAAATGCAGCTATACTATCTCTGATGATGATGTTACTTCTTCATATATATCACCGGATGATTATCAGTACATTTATCTTTTCGCTGAGAATACTCTCGAAAGTGATGAATTCGACTCCTATCGCGAGGACGCATGTGACGGTACGACATACACCTTTGAGTACTACGACAGTGAAGGTCTGTGCAATCGGATCTACAGCGGCTACTGTTATGCAAATGAGTCCTTGCAGAGCATTCTCGATATCGTGACTTCGTACTTCGAATAAGAGACGTTTTTTACTCATTTTATTGACGTATTTTTGTGTTAATTATAAAATCAGAATTACAAACACAAATCTTATCTCACGGAGGGAAGGATCATGGCAGAAGCTAAGAAGACAACAGCTAAGAAGACAACCCCTGCTAAGAAGGCAGCACCTGCTAAGAAGGCAGCTCCTGCAGCAGCAAAGGCACCCGCCAAGAAGACAGCCGAGAAGGCACCTGCAGCTAAGGCTCCCGCAGCCAAGGCAGCAGCTAAGAAGGCTCCTGCCAAGAAGGCAGCAGCAAAGAAGCCCGCAGCAAAGAAGGCACCCGCTAAGAAGGCCGCAGCTAAGAAGCCCGTTAAGAAGCTCGGCAAGATCATCTTCGAGATCGACGGTCAGAAGATCGACTACAAGGTTATCGAGAAGAAGGCAGCTAAGCTCGGCGGCGACGTTTATGTAGTTGCAGGCGAGAAGAAGATCTACGACGCAGACGGCAAGTCAGTTGACCTGTTCTGATGATCTTAAACTGAACAACAGAAGACCGCTCCGCCGGAGCGGTCTTTTTAATGGAATCAGTTATGCCGATTTGCTATAATATCCGAGACGGCAGGGATGGATCGTCGCCTTGAAAGGAGACAGGAATATGGGATTGGGAATGAAGCTCCTGAAACACGTTTTCGCTGATGATAAGAAAAAGACGGGGGAGCGTAAGCACCTTCTCGACGGAATAATGGAAGAGTCTTACAGAACGTCTGATAAGAGCGGCGAAGATCCTGCAGCAAGATCCAGGCGCGAAGCGATGGAGAGACTTAAGGCTTCCAATGCCGGGGCGTTGGCTGCGAAGAAAGAGGAAAAAGGAAAAGCTGCTGCGCCCGCATCGCCCGAGCCGGTAGTCATCGTCGTTGAACGTCCTCAGAAGAAGGAGACACCCGAACGGGTCGAACCGAAGGAAAGCAAAGTCTATGACATGAAGTATACCAACACCGCTCTTGCCAAGTTCGCTATGTGCAAGTACCTGGCAGGACTTGATGATTCGATCGGAGAACTTGAGCGGATCGAACTGGGTTACATCATTGATAACATCAACAGGAATCCCAGGATCCCTTCAAAGTATAAAGGATACTTCACGAACGAGACGTTTGATGAGCATATGTCGTTCGCTGATGCCAAACTCTATCTCGACAAAGCCGATGCTTCAGATCTCCTGGAGTTCGTAGGCGTCGCCGACTGGTTCGCACGCAGAGACGGTATTACCGAAGCTGAGAAGGCGGGCATAGATGCATTCAAGCTGTATGTTGAACAGAGGACCGGCCACAAGTTCACCAACCTCTATATGGATCCGGAGAGACTCGATCTCACATGTCCGTCCTGCGGAGCGGTAATGAAGCTCGACGAGAACAAGGAGAAAGCGTGTTGCAGTTTCTGCGGTATGACCAGATTGCTGGACGCGAATCGGCGGTTCTGATAAAGCCTTAGATGCCGTCTGTGTATTCGATACTATTTAGGATATAATATTACCATCGAAAACAACATCAGGAGGACCGATATGGATACCAAGACTATGTACAAGTTAAGCTACGGACTGTTTGTGATCACGGCAAATAAGGACGGCAAGGATAACGGATGTATCACTAATACGGCAATACAGGTGACGGGCCAGCCCAACAGGATATCGGTCACTCTGAACAAGCAGAACCTGACATGCGACATGATCGCTGCTACCGGCGAGTTTACGATATCGATATTAAGCGTGAAAGCTTCGTTCGAGCTGTTTAAGCGATTCGGCTTCCAGTCGGGAAGGGATGTTGATAAGTTCGAAGGCTTTACTTCTGCAAAGCGTGCTGCCAACGGTACTATGATAATCACCGAAGGAACCAATTCCTATATATCGGGTAAGGTGATCGATTCGATCGATCTCGGAACTCATATCATGTTCATCGCGGATGTCACGGATATGGAGACGCTTAATGATGCTGCGTCTGTTACATATGCTTACTATCAGGACAACATCAAGCCGAAGCCGGTTGCCGTAGGAACGACAGAGGACGGACAGACGATCTGGCGCTGTACTATCTGCGGATATGAATATGTCGGAGAAGAGTTGCCTGATGATTTTATCTGTCCGATATGCAAGCACCCTGCGTCGGATTTTGAGAAGGTCGTAAAGCCTTCTTCGAAGGCGGAAGCCGGCAGCAGTAAGTATGCCGGGACAAAGACGGAGAAGAACCTCAGGGAGGCCTTCGCCGGAGAGTCTCAGGCCAGGAATAAGTATACGTATTTTGCATCTGTAGCCAAGCAGAACGGATATGAGCAGATAGCTGCTCTCTTCCTGGCGACGGCGGAGAACGAGAAGGAACATGCAAAACTTTGGTTCACCGCTTTGGGCGAGCTGGGTGATACCAGTGAGAACCTCCTTCATGCCGCAGAAGGCGAGAACTTCGAGTGGACAGATATGTATGAACGTATGGCAAAGGAAGCCGATGAGGAAGGTTTCCATGATCTGGCCGAGCAGTTCCGTGCGGTAGGTGCGATCGAGAAGCATCATGAAGAGAGATATCGTGCTCTGCTTAAAAACATCGAGACACGCGAGGTGTTTGCCAAGGCAGGTATCACGATGTGGGAGTGCCGCATCTGCGGTCACGTTGTATTAAGCGCAGAGGCACCGAAGGTCTGTCCGATATGCATGCACTCGCAGAGCTTCTTTGAGGTCAGAGCCGAGAACTACTGATAAGGAGTTACGAGCGTGGCAATGAATGAGCAAAAGACTATCAGTCTGTTGAGCAAAGACAAGTCTCAGCGTGAGAGTTATAAGACCCTGCCGCAGATTGCTATCCACGATCTCGGATTAGACGCCATTATCAAGAAGGTGACGGACGACCCGAAGGAACAGCAGATGATGTTAAGGATATTAAGCGAGATGTCGGATGATCCTGAGATCAATTGCTATCGGGGGGAAGTTTTCGATGATGTATATAATCTGCCTGATGTCAGGACGAAGCTCCTGGAACTGATGGATCAGATAGATTATCTGAAGGATTACGGTACATGGAAAAAGAGTGCCGATGAGAAGCCCGGACTGTGGGATCTGCTCCACCGCCTCGAGGAGATCGATTCTTATATCGAATGTGTGGAGAAGATGCGTGAGTGCCTCGATGACAGCCGTATAAGGTCGGCCGGACTTAAAGCGCTTAAGAAGTATCTGGACGAGGTATATGAGGATTCGCATTTCGCTGAGATGAAGAATGATATCAGGAATCTTAAGGCGGATACATCGTCGATAAGAAGTATCACGGTCGGGATCAATGTGAATGAGAGATTCGAAGCAGAGAGCCTGGGACTCGTGTCTGTCAATGACAAACCTTTTAAGAAGTCCGGTATCATCGGCAGCTTTGCCGACGCAGTGGCAACAAAGGATAAGATCAACAACGGTACCGAGTGGGACGGTGATATGCGTTACGATGTCGTGAATCAGTCTTCGAACGGTGAGGGCTTCGAGATGGCTCAGAAGATGGTCGAGTTCACTTCGATAAATGCGGCGATGATGCTGACGACAGATCCCGGAGCTAAGGGAAGTACGACAATAGCTCAGGTACCGGAGGGCGACGGATCGACCAATTCGACCTTTTATCTCTCGGGAGTTACGACTAAGCTCGTAAGTCACCTGGTCAAGAAGTTACGTAATACTCTTTCTGCTTATACCGATATTTCTGTCGCGACTATATCCGGACTCATACCGGAACTGATCTACTACACGAGATTTGCCGAGTTCATTGGCAAGGCAACGGAGCGCGGTAATCATTTCTGCAGGGCTGAGATAATAAAGGCTGAAGAGAAGGCTTCTATGGAGGCCCGGGGATTCTACAACCTGAAACTGGCTGTTAATGTCAGCGATCCTTCCGAGATAGTCGATAATGATTTATCTTTTGACGATAAGCATACTGTCTATATCCTGACAGGTGCCAACCGCGGAGGCAAGACTACTCTGACCCAGGGGCTGGGCATCCTGTTTGTCCTTGCACAGGGCGGGATATATGTTCCTGCGGACAGTTTCAGATATAGTCCGGCAGATCGTATCTTTACCCATTTCCCGGCTGATGAAGACAAGACCATGGATCTGGGGCGACTCGGTGAGGAATGTGTCAGGTTCAAGGAGATCTACGCAGATGCTACTGAGGAGAGTCTTATCCTGCTTAACGAGAGTTTCTCGACTACTTCGTTCGAAGAAGGTTATTATATAGCGAGGGATGCTATCCGTGCGATAGAGAGCAGGAAGATACGGACTGTCTACAATACACATATGCATAAACTTGCAGAGGATATATCCGAACTCGGATCTTCCGTGTCGTCGATCGTAATGCGGAGTGATAAAGGCGAACGTTCATTCAAGGTTGTTGAAGCGCCGCCTGAGGGATCGAGTTATGCAAGGGATATAGCGACCAAATACGGCGTTACTTACGAGATGCTGACAGAAGGATGATCAGGATGAACGACATCAATAACTACAAGTTCTACGGGGCAGAAGACGCATTTGTTCCCAAAGCGACAGACGGCTATCCGGGGATCGAGAACCCATATGACCTTTATGATGCGCTCTCGGAACTCTGGTGTGCCGATACCTGCGCTCCGAGGATGCGTGATGAGTGGAGTCCTGAGAATAAGACGCTGGGGCAGTGCTCGATCACGGCATTCCTGGTCCAGGATATCTTCGCGGGTGAGGTCCGCGGGATCTTAAGACCCGGGGGAAACTATCACTGCTATAACGTCATCGGCGGAAAAAGATTTGATCTGACGAGTGAGCAGTTCGGTGATGAAGTGTTGGATTATGAGGATAATCCGATCCAGAGCAGACAGGTCCATTTTGCCAAGGAAGAGAAACGGCTCAGGTATGAGTATCTTCGCCGTGCACTGATGGAATGGTGTGAACAATACCACTCTTTGCCGACATAACGATTCTATTTTTTATACAAATTTCGACCTCGTTTTTGTGACATCGTCAAAAAGTAAATCATATTTGTTATGTTAATCTAATAAAGATGATTTACGTGAGGTGAGTGTTATGGACCAGGATGAATTGGACAAGATCAGGAAGATCGCGGGTAGATTTCCCAAGGAGTTCAGATTGACTCAGGCTGTTATAGATCAGCGCGACAGATTGATCGAGACTATTGAGAGACTTGGTGAGAACCATGACAGTCTCGTATCCATGACGCATTACAATTTTGCACAGTCCCTCGAGAATTGTGACATGATGTTGAGACGTGTGTTCGGAACGGAGAGCAAACAAAATGAAACTGTTTTTAACTTCATATCCATTCCTGAAGGAAGGCGGGATCAATCCGGAGAACGACTTTCTGTGGAATATAAAGTACAGTCTGCCGTATGAGACAAATGCGCTCTTTGTAGCGTCATCATACAAGGATGCCATGGTCAACGACAGAGTTGCATCCGAGATCAAGAATGCATTTAACAGTGCGGGGATCTTCTTTAAGACTATGGATATCCTTGACTTCAGAACTGCAGGAATGAGTAAAGAAGAGATCTGCTCTCACGACCTTATCGTACTGGCAGGCGGCCATGTGCCGACACAGAATGATTTCTTTAAGGCTATTAATCTTAAGAGTAAGCTTGAAGGATATGAGGGGACTGTCCTCGGTATCAGTGCCGGTTCCATGAATGCCGCAGAAGAGGTTTATGTCCTCCCTGAACTCGAAGGTGAAGCGATCGATGATTCGTTCGTAAGATTCTGCCCCGGTCTGGGACTTACCAAGACGCAGATCATTCCGCATTACGAGGACACGATCGAGCAGACAATAGACGGCTTCTCTATGTTAGAGCGCGTCAGGATCGACAACAAGAACCGTAAGTTCCTCGGACTTCCCGACGGAAGTTATCTCATGAGTACAGACGGACACGAGCTGATCTACGGACCGTTCTATAAGATCGAGAACCGTACATTTACCAAGGTCGAGGCCGGCTTCATGGCAAAGTCATTTGACTGAGATCATGCGTAAGATAATAACTCTGATCACAACGGCGGCGATGGCATTGAGTCTTGCCGCCTGTTCTGTGTCTGACAGTAAAGGTCAGAAGCCGTTCGGTGTATTTCTCGGTGCTTCCGGGGAAGACGCAGAGAAGATGACTGAGTATGAGGTCGTTGTTATCGAACCTGAGACTTTCGACAGGGAACAGATAGATGTCCTTCATGATGCAGGGTGTTTTGTATACGGATATCTCGATATCGGAACGCTCGAGGTCTATCGGGACTACTACGAGCTTTTCGAGGATGAAGCTCTTGATGTATATGATGACTGGCCTGACGAGAGGTGGATGGATTGCTCGTCTGCTGACTGGCAGGGATATATAACAGATGTTCTCGCGCCTTCGTATCTTGAACTCGGACTCGACGGTTTTTTCCTTGATAACTGTGATGTCTACTATATGTATCCGTCAGATGATATGTTC
>OMQY01000094.1 GCA_900313405.1 uncultured Eubacteriales bacterium | reverse complement strand
TCATCATGGTCCTTCTCTGGTCCGGTCCGGATGTCGCTACGGTCATAAGTGCGCTTGTCGTATTCCCGATGATCTTCCTCAATGTCATTCAGGGCCTCAAGAGCACGGACCGCAAGGTGCTCGAGATGGCGAATGTTTTTCATATAGGTAAGGCCGACAGACTACGATCGATCTATCTTCCACATCTTAAGCCTTTTCTCTTAAGCTCTGTCTCGCTCGCAGCCGGCATGGCCTGGAAGAGCGGGATAGCGGCTGAACTGATCGATCAGACGCAGGATTCACTCGGCAACGGTATGTACCGTTCCAAGATCAGCCTGGCAACGGCCGACATGCTCGCATGGACGGTGGCCGCGGTAATCTTATCGTTTGTTTTCGAGAAGCTTATCATCGCTGTTCTGACCCTTATCCTTAACCGCTCGACCGGCGCTTCATCACAAAGGAGGAAAGCCTTGTGAAGATCGAAGTCAATGATATCAGCAAGACTTATGACGGCAAGCAGGTTCTCACGAACTTCAATGCGGTCTTCGAGGACGGCAGCAAGACAGTCCTGACCGGCCGTTCGGGCATCGGAAAGACGACCTTGCTTCACATCCTGATGGGACTTGTTACTCCCGACAGCGGGACCGTAGTCTTATCCGGCGTCACGATGAACTGTGGCGTCGTTTTCCAGGAAGACAGGCTCCTCGAGAATCTTACGGCCGAGCGTAATATCTCCTTGATCCGCCCGGCACCCGAAGTCGCTCAGATCCGGGCCGACCTTAAAGAGCTGATCCCCGATATAGATATGAATGCTCCCGTATCGACCTTCTCCGGCGGAATGAAGCGCCGTGTCGCGATCGTCAGAGCATGTCTGTCAGACTCGGATATACTCATTATGGATGAGCCGTTCACGGGGCTTGACGATAATGCGCGCCGGGACGTCCTCCGCTATATAGAAGAGCGTCGTGGCGGGCGCACTCTGATCATCGCATCACATATAACAGACGGATTAGAAGACTATAACAGGATAGAGATACCGGAGACAGAGTAATGGATCAGTGGGAGCATTTTGGCGCACAGCATCTGATCGCACTTCTGATCATAACGTCGGCTGTCTTCATGACACTGACATTATCGTCTCGCCTTATTGAAGCCCGACGTCTGTATCTGATCAGAGTTCTCGCAGTCCTGCTGTTCGTCCTCGAGATAACTCAGGATGTGATCCTCGTTCATCAGGGTTGGCAGATCCGCGATGCACTGCCTCTTCACCTTTGTAATCTGGGGATATTTGTAAATCTCCCGGCCTCGTTCGGCAAAAAGGGCAGTCGTCTTGTTCTCTTTTTCTCAGAGATATCAGCCGTGCTCATACTGCCCGGAGCGATCGGAGCACTTCTATTCCCCGACTGGAATTACCGTCCGATCCTAAGCTGGCTCCCTGTTATGTGCTTCTTTACGCATACACTGGAAGTCCTGATACCGCTGCTGCTCATGAAGTCCGGACGTGCCGAGGTGAAGATGTCTCACTTCTGGTTTTCTTATGCATTTCTCGGAGCGATCGTTCCTTTCATTTGGCTGCTCGACAAGAAGATGGACGTCAATTATATGTTTCTTATGACTCCGACTGACGACTCACCCTTGAAGTGGGTGTCGGACATCACCGGAGACAAGCTCTATCTTGTCGGACTCCTGTTGCTCCTTACGGGTGTGCTCGCAGTCGTATATCTCGCCGAGGTTGTTGTAAGGCGCAGGCACGCGACCTGACCGCAGATCCCGCGAAGACAAAAAAGAGGTCGTCTCATTGAGACGACCCCTGTAGGTTCACTTAATATGGGACTTAGCCGATAATATCAATACTCCGGCTCGAGCAGACCGTAGTTGCCGTCCTTACGTCTGTATACTACGCAGACGGAATCCGTATCGGAATCCAGGTATACCAGGAAGTTGTGTCCGAGCATCTCCATCTGGAGGATAGCATCTTCGGATGTCATCGGACGGAGAGTAAATGTCTTCCTTCTGATGATCTGATTGTCTCTCTCTACCTCATAATCAAAATCTGTCTCCTCTTCGAGGTAGGATACGATCTGCGGATAGTCCTTCTTCTTCTTGAGAAGCTTGGTCTTCTGACGACGGATCTGAGATTCGAGCTTATCAACAGTCTTGTCTACTGCAGTAAGGATTTCCTCATCACGGGCCTCGGCTCTCAGGATCTTGTCATTCAACTTCAGTGTTACCTCTACTCCCATAAGGTTACCCTCGGGTCTGATGCGCACATTGAAGCTGCCTTCGTCTCCGAAATACTTGTCGAACTTGCTCATCTTGCTGATGATCTTGCCTTCAAGTCTCTGGCCGATCTTAATCCCGTTTCCCTGTGTGGTGATCTTCATAAAATCACATCCTTCCGTAATAAACTTCTAAGACGGGGATCCCCGCTCCTCGCGGTTACCACTGTCTTACTATAATTGTAAATCATTATTTATTAATTGTCTGTAAATGAATACAGAAAAATACTGCCCGTCTTTTTGTATAAAACGAGCAGTATCATTATGTCATAATATGTGGCAGTGTTCAGGCTTCCTCTGATGCCTCAGTTCCGTTATCTCCCGCATCTTCGGCAGGCGTCGTCGCAGCTGAAGCCTCAGCCTCCTCTACAGGAGCAACAGGGGTTGCCGGAGCAGGTTGAGGAGCAGGTACAACGGGCTCGACAGGAGCCGCTTCGGGAACAGATCCGACTGCAGCCGCTGTTGCAGTAGCATCAAACTTCGATCCGCATCTGAAGCAGAAATCATATTCCAGATTATTCTCCGTTCTGCAGACGGGGCACCTCTTGAGGCCTTTCTCATAGAGGATCTTGATCTCAAGGTCTTCTATGTCCTTCTTAAGGTTCGTGATGTTCTCGCACCTCTGGTTGATCTCCTTGGTCACATCCACATTCATATCCGTGTACTGACCATAGTAGAGTCTGCCGATCTGATCGTAATAGCTTCTGATAGCTCTGTCCTTATCATCGATGTTCTTCTGGAACCCGGCTATTATCTTTGCTTTATTGTCGAAAAGGGCCATAACGTGACACCTCCTGTCATTAGTACGATAACACTTGGATTATAACGTATTCCGGGGGCTTTTTAAACCTCAGCGGATCACGCGGACCTTAAGAACACCGTCGATGGCAGCGATAGTAGCGACCATCTCATCTGTTGCCTTGGCACCGAGATCAAGGATCGTGTAAGCGTAATCTCCTCTGGACTTGCTGACCATGTCAGATACATTGATGCCGGCCTGAGCGAAGACACCCGTGAACCTTGTGAGCATGTTCGGGATGTTCTTATGGCAAACAGTGATCCTGCCCTCAGCAGCGCAGATACCTGCACCGCATGCGGGATAGTTAACAGAGTGAGAGATATTACCGTTCTCGATAAAGTCCTTCAGCTCGTCAGCAGCCATCATGGCACAGTTGTCCTCAGACTCCTCTGTGGAAGCACCGAGGTGAGGCAGAACGATGATGTTCTCCTTGCCTGCAACGGTGTTGTTCGGGAAGTCCGTTACATAACGTCTTACCTTGCCGGATGCAACAGCCTTGACCATTGCCTCCTCATCGACCAGCGTATCTCTGGCGAAGTTCAGGAAGATGACGCCGTCCTTCATCTTGGAGATAGCATCATCATTGATCATACCCTTTGTAGAATCAAGGAGCGGTACGTGGATCGTGATATAGTCGCACTCTGCATAGATATCTTCAACATTCTCGATGTGCTTAACGGCTCTGGAGATATTCCATGCTGCAGCGATGGAGACATAGGGATCATAGCCGTAGACTTCCATGCCGAGAGTAACAGCGGCATTGGCGACCTTGGCACCGATGGCACCGAGACCGATAACACCGAGCTTCTTACCGGCGATCTCTG
>OMQY01000195.1 GCA_900313405.1 uncultured Eubacteriales bacterium | reverse complement strand
CCTAATCTCCCTTTATCTAATTTTACTCGTCGGCGCCCATCTGACGCCTTGTCCGATCTAGACCCACTATACCCCGTCATTTATCCTTTGTCAACAACTTTTTATCGTTTATCGATAATTTCTTATCGAAAACCGATTCTTCCCGTTCAATCCTCCTCCCGGTTTGCCAGGGTCGCCCGCCGCCGTGACCAAGGTACCGCAGCAATCATCGTTTCATTGATGAATTACCGGTAATCTATGTGCATAAAACATTAAAGCCCGCTTGATCCCAAAAGATACAAGCGGGCTTTATGAAGGCGCGAGCATCTATCCGCGCATTCACTCCCCGACCGCACCGCCTATCGGCGTGCTAATGAAGGGGATTGTACACCGGCCTCGAACCGGTCCGCACAGCCTTCCGGCGTGCTCCATGAAGGCGCGCGCATCTATCCGCGGAATTAGTTCCGCAGTCGCCGCGCGGGGCGCGGCGGCGAGGACTGTTCGTATATTCCGCGGAAGATGCAAGCGCCCCCTTATTCCTCTGTCAACAGCTCGACCGGCTGCAGCTTCTTGATCGAGCGCGAGACCGCCAGGGAGGTGAGCATGGCGATAGCGACGATGCCGATGAGCGTGACAAGTATCCATTGGGGAGATGAACACATGTCGAGCTTACGGAAGCCGAAGGTCGAGAAGACGAGCGTAGTGAGTTTGCCTGTGGCCGGGCCTGAGATGAGGCTGCCGACCAGGCCGCCGACCAACACGGTCGGAATGTTGCTGACCATCGTCTGGATGCGGAGCTGGGCGGAGGTGAAGCCGAGCGCCTTGTTGATGCCGTAGTTCTTCCAATTCTTGATGATCTTTGATTTGATAAGGAGGTGTTCTACGAAGACCACTACCAGAAGTGTTACTGCGGTTACTGCGATGCAGATGATGGTTATTCCGCTGGTGACGTTGTCGATCAGGCTGTCTACCACCCTGCCAACATCTATCGGATTATCGCCGGTCTGCTCCATGAGCTTGTCATAGACATCATCGTAGGTTACTCCCTCAGAGCAGTAAACATAGAGACCCATGGATTGAACTTCACCGATGAGGCGGATAGCACCTTCGTCGGAGAGCAGAAGGTTGTAGCCGTAGTTCATGATCTTCTGATCGATACCCACTACAACATATTCGTTGTTGTTGTCACCCCATTCGAGGTTGACGATGTCGCCGACGTCGATGTGGAGTTTGGTGGCGGTGAGGCCGCCGACAACTACCTCATTGGAGGATTCGGGGAGGCGGCCTTCGACCAGCATCTCATGCTCGAGGAGACTCAGATCCGTATAAGCAAAAACTGCTATGTCGCCCTTGGAACGGTCACCGTTCTGAACTGTTACCGCGAAGTTATACATGCCGTTGACGGCTTCGACTTCAGGCCAGGAAGCGATCTCTTCATAGTCCTCACGGGAGCCTGTGACTGATGCAGTGGATAACTCGTTTCCGGTGATGTCGAGGAGCATGTCTCTGTCTCTGAAGTTCTCAAAAAGCGAGAAAGCGGTATTTGTCGACATGGTAAGGATGACCACTATCAGGAAGAGGATGATATTACGTCTCTTGTCACCTAAGATATCCTTCAAGGACAGCGAGATCGGCAGAGAGAATGATGCCTCTTCGAGGGGCAGGTGATTCTTACGGAAATTATGCGAGTGTACTCCTCCGCGCAGGGCATCAAGTACGACTGTCTTCTTATAGCCTATGGATGACCAGAGGCTGATACCCGTGATCAATACTACGGTGATACCGGAAGCTGTCAGAGCAGCAAGGGCATTGACCGGCTCTTTCCATGGAAGGCCCAGGATGATCGATACGGCCTTGCCGATGACGCCGGTTCCGAGGATACCTAAGAGGATACCGAAGAGGGATGCGGCAAAAGAGACCAGAAGATTCTCGAGAGTCGTGACAGTCATGAGCTGCCCCGTGGTGTAGCCGTTTGCCATGAGCATACCGGTGTTCTTGAGGTTCTTTTCGATGAAGTTACGGATGCTGAAGTTGATGACGATCAGCGCGATCACCAGGATCAGTATCGAGAAGACAAGGATCACACCGCTGACCAGATTCGAGAAGATCGCATTACCGGGCTTCATCTCTTCCCAGGATACGAATAGCCAGGAAGCATCAAGGCGCGAATTGTCTGCACCGACCCATTTCTTAAAGCTGTTCTCGACTTCATCCTTGATATCGTTACTGTTGTCAGGATCGTCTATCAGTGCCTTGATGGAGTGTCCGGCTTTAAGAGTCTCCGGATGCGCTTCGACCATTTCAGCGAGAACTGCACTGTTAATGTATGCATTATAGATCGAGAAATTGATCGTCGATGAGAAGAAAGCATCTGTTACGAATCCGGCAATTCGGAAATCATATACATCGTTATCTATCTTAAATTCGATAGTGTCACCCTTGCTGAAATCATTGCTCATATTGAACGGCAGGAGGATATCATCTTCTCCCAGACCTGACGCATCGAAGTCGAGCTTGTTGATCTCTCTTGTCTCGTTATACGCACCGAACAAAAAAGTGAAAGATCCCCATTCGCTGTCTCCCTTCTTCCTGTAATCGATGTCGGAATTGATCAAGGTAGACAGTTCGTACTGAGTTATGTGTTCGTTCGTGACGAACATCTGCTCGAAGTCGGCTATGTATTTATCTTCAGTCCAGAAGAAAAGATCCGCATCGTTATTCTCCTCGTGGTACTTATCCTGAACGGAACCTAAGCCCGTCATTACGGATATGGACGAATAGAGCATGAAGACCGAGAGTACGGTGAGGACGAAGAGAGTGATAACATCTCCCTTTCTTTTCTTCATATTGTTCTTAACTATAAACAGCAAAGCAGACATATTACCACCCCATCTCCTGCAGGAATGCCTTAAGTCTTCCGTAACGCGCACGGCCTTCTTCTGTACCGGCCGCTTCCTTATCATATCGACCGATATCTATCTCTGATGTAATGATACCGTCCGCGAGGTAGAGCACTCTGTTGCCGCGGGCAGCCGCCTTTGTCGAGTGGGTGACCATAACGATGCTCTGTCCCTCATTATTGAGCTCCGTCAATATATCGAGAACGTTCTCGGTATTCTGTGAATTAAGAGCTCCTGTCGGCTCATCAGCGAAAAGTATCTTCGGCTTATTGATAACGCCTCTTACGACGGCGACTCTCTGCTGCATGCCGCCCGACAGCTGTGTGGGGAACTTCTTCCAGTCGCCCTCACCTATCTCGACCTTCGCGAGCAATTCCTTACAGCGGGAAGCGAGCTCCTTCTTGTTGCGGGTCTTCAGGAGGCCGCTGACCATTACATTGTCGAGCGCGCTCATAGTGTCGTTCAGATAATTCTGCTGGAAGACAAATCCGCAGTTATCTCTCCTGAATACTGCGAGTCTGTCATTGCTGTACTTGCTGATATCTTCCCCGTCGAAAACTATCCTCCCGAGCGTCGGTCTGTCCATACCCGACAGCGAATACAGGAGCGTACTCTTACCCGATCCCGAATTACCCATGATGACCGTGAAGTCGCCCTCGTTGATCTTGATATTCAGGTTCTTGATTACGTGCTGCTGAACGCTCTCATTAGAATATGACTTACATAAGTCTATCGCTTCAATAATCGTTCTCTTCTCGTCAGACATTTGCTATATCCCCTTTGCGTCGGTTTATAGCTTGATTCTATCGTTGCCCTGACGGGAAGTCTTAACATGAAACTTACGGAATCCTTAACTATTCCTTAACCGGTGACGCACCCGCCTTAAGAACGAACAGTTCGACTACGAAGCCGCCGTCATTATATACGATCAGGTCGCCACCCATCTTATGCATCATAAGGTCCGCGATATAAAGACCCAGACCGCTTCCCGGCTTACCCGCAGAATTGCTTCCGCGGTAATACTTCTGAGTAATGACCGACAGGTCATCCTCGGGGACACCGGAACCGAAGTCGCGTATGGTGATCAGGAGCCCCTCCGGCTTAACGGAATACGAGATCTTAACTTCCGTGCCTGCGTACTTAAACGAATTTGTCACGATATTGTCGATGACCTGTTCGAGCCTTAACGGATCATATACGAGCAGACATTCGGGAACATCATTCTCGACACGGATATCACCATAATCGTGAAGCTCATCAACCATCCTTCCTATCTGAAGCGACGACAACTCGCGTGCATCCACGCGCAGCGTCTCGAGGTCTTCAAGCGTCGCATTGAGCATGTTCGTAACGAGTTTGTCGATGGTATCCGCCTTGGAATTGATGACATTCACCTTATCGAGAACATCCCTGTCGCTGCTCTTAAGTTCGATAACCTCACATGTCGCCTTGATGGTCGCGACGGGAGTACCGATATCATGCGAGAGTTCTGCAACCAGTTCATGTTTGATCCTGTCAGCCTCGTTGGCCTTGTCACGCGCCTTGATCATCTCTTCGCGCATGATGTCAAAGCTCTCCGTGAAGGCTCCGAAGAAGTTGCCCTTCTGCATCTTGAGCGGGACGTCGAGATTCCCCTTGGCGATCTGCCCGGCGAAAGCATCCAACTGCCTGAACGGTCTTATATAATTGATATATATCAATATAAGCAGCACCGCTCCGACCAGAGCCGTCGCGCCCCATATAACGAACATCTTTATCAGGAACTCATCCTTCAATTCCTTCGCATATTGATGCGTATCATCGACTATTACCCTGCCGATTATTGTCTCTTCGGACTCGTCCCATATATCCATGATGACCGAATCGTCCTTGAGTGCCTCGTTGATAATCGCGTTATAGTTCCGGTCTCCGATCAGAACGACCTCGCATCCGTCCGGTATCTCGCCGTCTTCCCTGACAGCCTGTTCCGCACGGTTCCTGATGGTATTGAGGTCGAGCATATCACGCTTGCTTCTCTTGTCACTCAGGCCGTAGGCCCCCATCCCTCCGAGGAGCAGCGCCATGATGACTATATAGATGATGATGATATTCCTGAACTTCAATTTACTCCTCCGGGATCTCCATCATGTATCCTGTGCCCCATATGGTCTTGATGAGCCCGGGCTCGTTCGGATCATCCTCTATCTTCTCTCTTACTCTTCTGATATGAACATTGAGCGTACCGTCGCTGTAGAACGAATCACCCCACACTTCCCTGAAGATCTCATCCTTGGTCACTATCCTGTTGCGGTTATCATACAGATACTGAAGCAACGCGAACTCACGTGCCTTGAGCGGAATCTTCTTCCCGTTCTTTATGAAGCTCATTGTCTCCTTCTCGAAAAGGTATTTCCCGTGTGCCTCGCTCTCACTCTTAGATGTCTGCTTCTCACTATTGCCGGAACTTCCCTCGACACGTCTTAGCATAGCCTTGACCTTAGCCAGGAGAACGCTCAGCGAATAGGGCTTCTTGATATAGTCATCACCGCCGATATTGAGCGCGATCAATACGTCGTCATCGCTCCTTCTGGCGCTGATAAAAAGGATCGGGATATCGGACTCCTCGCGTATCTTACGGCACAATTCAAAGCCGCTCTTGTCTCCGAGGTTAACATCCATCAGGATGATGTCCGGCGTCGTCTTCTTAAGATAATCAACGCATGACCCGTAGTCGTACACGCTGTCGCAGTCAATCCCGAACAGCTCGAAGTACTCCTCCGTCATCTTCGTCAATTCTATCTCGTCATCTACGATAAGACACTTTGCCATTTATTCCCCACCCTTCCGTAATAAATAGATTATAGCACTCCTGTGATATACTTAGGCAAAACAGCAGATCCTTAACGAGGTATTACACATGGACAACCTACTGACTCAGGAACGTATCGATAAGATCTTCAGGGACAGGCCGACTGCCGACGAGAAACGCGAGATGGCAGAATTCCACCGTCCGATATACATCAGGCTTCTGATCATGAACATACCGTTGCTGATAATCGTGATCATGGCGATCGCGAATTTCAAGCCCTACTATCTGTTCCTTATAGGTGTCTTTCTTCTTTTCGATGCATATCTCATCCTGAAGCTTAAGATCACACCCGTTCTCGCGCGTAAGAGATATATCAAGATGGTCAATAAGTACGGCAAGGACAACCTCATCGGACAGATCCGGAATCCTGATACACGTTCTTTCATCATTACGCCCGATAATGTGGATTCGTACTGTTTTATAACGCCCGATTATCTGATCATCACACAGGTATGCATCATCCCGCTCGCGGACATCAAGTCACTTACCATCAAGCCCAAGAACTATGATCAGGCAATGATCGACCGGGCCACCAAGAACCCCGAGATCGCGTCTGATCTTCAGAATATGTGCGATATGCCCGTTACCTTCAAGGACGGCACTTCCAAGAACTACTTTATTGCCATCCGCAGGGAGTACATTGCCGACTTCCTGGGTATCCTCAAAGAGCGCGAAGAAGCCCGCAGTCGATACGTTTATTGATGCACATCAAATCCTTTTGACGATTCAGTACTTTGTGTTATCATATATGCGGAACACTTGTAATCGGTGCATCTGTAACATTGTTAAATCCATGATCTACAGACTCCGCACCATTCATATCTCAAGGGAGGGATAGAAATGTCGTATCATTATGACTACACAGGAACAACTTCAAGCAGCGGAGTTTCATCAGAGAAGGTCGCCGATCAGGCAAGAGCCATAGAGGACGTACAGCTCACCGTCGAGAAGCTCAGGATCACCGTCAGCGCCATGTGGGATCTGATGCAGGAGCAGGGGATCACCAAGCCTCAGCTCTACGCCAAGATCGATGACGTCATCAAGAAGGATCTTGAGGATCCGTATTCGCTCGACTTCAGGATCTGCCCTAAGTGCAACCGCAAGATCACGGAGCAGTCCAAGACGCCTTTCCGCGGTACATGCCTGTTCTGCGGAACACAGATGATGTTCTATCCTTTCGATGAGGAGTCGCGCGAGGCAGCAAAGGCGATGGAGGCGTCGGCCAATAATCCCGCGCCTGCACCCGCAGCAGAGCCCGAAGCTTACGATCCGCTTCAGGACCTCGGCTTCTGATCAGGGCAGTAAAGATTTTATACAGTAGCAAAGAGGCTGTCTCGAGTGGTGAGACAGCCTCTTACTTTGATCAGTTACCTGAGATCTTATCTATCAGCTTAAGCTCGTCTTCAGTGAATTCGATATTCTCGAGAGCCTTGAGATTTGTCAGGATCTGCTCCGGCCTTGATGCACCTACGATGACTGACGTTACGACAGGATCTCCCAGAAGCCATGCGAGCGCCATCTCGGCGAGCGTCTGACCGCGGGAGGCGGCAACTTCATTAAGTGCCCTGATGGTCTCGAGACTCTCGCCCGTGACCTGCTCCGCCTTAAGGAAGCGTCCGTCTTTCTTGACTCTGCTATCCTCCGGAATGCCGTTCAGATAACGGTCGGTGAGCCTGCCCTGCGCGAGAGGCGAGTAGCATATCAGTCCCTTGCCGAGGGATGAAGTCGCTTCCCTGAGACCGTTCTTCTCTACTGTACGGTCGAGGATGTTATAGCAGTTCTGGTTTATAACGAACGGCACGTGCCTGTCTTCGAGGATCGATGCCGCGCGTTCCAGTGTCGGGCCGTCGTAGTTCGACAGACCCACATAGAGAGCCTTGCCGCTCCTGACGATCTGCTCGAGCGCGCCCATTGTCTCTTCCAGAGGCGTGTCGGGATCCATGCGGTGGTGATAGAAGATGTCTACATAATCGAGTCCCAAGCGTTCCAGCGACTGATCGAGACTCGCGAGCAGATATTTACGCGAACCGAAGTCACCGTAGGGGCCGGGCCACATGCCGAAGCCCGCCTTGGTGGAAATGATCATCTCATCGCGGTAGGCGATCATATCATTGCGGACGATCTTGCCGAAGTTACGCTCGGCACTGCCGCCCGCCGGGCCGTAATTGTTCGCGAGATCGAAGTGCGTGATCCCGTTGTCGAACGCAGTGAAGATCATCTTCTGCATATTCCCGTAATCGTCATTGTCACCGAAGTTGTGCCACAATCCGAGCGAGATGCGCGGCAGCAAAAGTCCGCTTATCCCGCATCGCTTATAATCCATAACTTCATATCTGTTCCCTGCTGCCGTATACATCACAATCCCTCCTTTGCCTTATCGAGCGCGGCGATGACCTTATCGCACCATTCATCGAATTCGGGATCCTCGATCTGGCACTCATCGGGGTGCGACAGAACATAGTCGAGTGCGATACGGACGCCCATGTCGAACCTCACGGTCGTGCGCATATCCGGCACCGCCCTCTTGAGCTTCGTATTATCGAACACTACCGATACGCTCTTATCGCCCTTGAGCGACCCGGCGAAATCGAATCCGTGCTTGTCCCCTGCCGCGATCAGGAAGTCCGTCGCCACATGATAAGGCTTGAGCTCGACCCCGAGGTTATCGGCGATCGTCTGATAGATCTGATCCCATGTCAGTGTCTCGTCGGATGTGATCTGGAAAGCTTCGCCGATCGCATGTCTGTTGCCCATAAGACCGGTATACCCGATCGCAAAGTCCGCATTCCACGTGAGCGTCCAGAGGCTCGATCCGTCACCCTGGATGATGACCGGCTTGCCTTCCTGCATTCTCTTTATTACCTGCCAGAAGCCTTTCGTGCCGTGAACACCGAGCGGGATATTACGCTCATCGTATGTGTGGCTGGGGCGTACGATCGTTACCGGGAAGCCGTCCTCCCTGTACTTCTTCATCAGGTACTCTTCGCACGCGATCTTGTCTCGGGAATACTGCCAATACGGATTCGCGAGCGTTGTGCCTTCCGTGATCAGGTAGCTCGCGGCAGGCTTATGGTAGGCGGACGCGGAACTGGTGAAGATGTACTGCTTCGTCCTCCCCTCGAAAAGCCTCACGTCCCTCTCTATCTGCGACACATGAAAGCCGATGAACTCGCACACGGTATCGAACGTCAGATCGCCCAGCTTGGCTCTGACCGCTTCTTCATCGTTGATATCAACATTGATCTGATGGACGCCTTCAGGCAACACATGTGCGCGGTTGCCGCGGTTCAGCACCCACACTTCCCAGTTAAGTTCATTTACCAGCCTCTTGACGATCGCCGTGCTTATGATGCCGGTGCCGCCTATGAATAAAGCTCTTTTCGACATATATCATATCCTCCCTGAGTTCAGACCATCATCTGATAGATCTTGGTGCAGTCATCTTCATTAAGAGTTACGAATCCCGATATCGTGCCGCCTCTTCCGTCACCGTAGCAGAGGACTTTTACGAGCTCGGGAATATCCTCTTCCTTCGCACCGAGTTCCTCGAAGTTCTTGGGCATTCCGATCGAGATCAGGAACTGCTGAAGTGCCTCGATGCCTGCGAGAGCGACTGACTCCGGGTCTTCCGGGTCAGGTGCGATGCCCCATACGCGTTCCGCCACCTGAGCGAATCTTGCTACATCGTGGTGCATTACGTACTTAAACACAGCGGGCATCGTGACAGCGAGACCTGCACCGTGGGCACAGTCATATGTAGCAGACAGCTCGTGCTCGATGGCGTGGCTGTTCCAGTCCTGACTTCTTCCGACACCGCACGAATTGTTGTGTGCCATCATACCGGCCCACATGATATTGGCTCTTGCCTCATAGTTATTCGGGTCTTCGATGACTCTGGGAGTCTCGTTCTTCATGGTAAGAAGGAGAGCCTCGATGAGCCTGTCTGTGACTTCGACTTCCTTGGTGTTGGTAAGATATCTCTCATAGAGATGCGCCATGATATCCGTCGCGCCGGCCGCCGTCTGATAAGGCGGGAGCGTCTGTGTGAGTTCGGGGTTCAGGATGCTGAACTTGGGTCTGATAAGATCGGAACCGGCGCCGCGCTTAAACATTCCCTCTTCCTTTGTGATAACGGAGTCGGGGCTGCCTTCGCTGCCGGCTGCAGCTATCGTGAGGACTGTTCCCACGGGGAGCGCCTTCTCGATTCTCTTGCCCTGATAGAAGTCCCAGAAATCTCCGTCATAGGGGATCCCCATCGCGATCGCCTTGGACGAATCGATAACGCTTCCTCCGCCGACTGCAAGGAGGAAGTCGATGCCCTCCTTACGGCCCAGCTCGATGCCTTCATATACGAGGCCGCTCCTGGGGTTGGGCTTAACGCCGCCCAGTTCAACGTGGTAGATGCCGTGCTCGTCAAGAGACGCCTTGACGCGATCTAACAGTCCTGATCTTACGACGCTTCCGCCGCCGTAGTGGATGAGAACGCGTGTCCCGCCAAACTGCTTTACATACTTGCCGGCATCAGACTCGGTGCCTTTTCCAAAAGCGAAAAATGTCGGTGAATAAAAAGTGAAGTTTTCCATAGACGCCTCCCTGAGTAGTAGTCGATATTATTATTCTATTAGAACGGTGCTTTGCTTAACAGAACAATATTATTGAATTTTGCCCATTTTTTGCTATATTCAAGTCATGAAGAACGATACACGTGAGATAATCGCATACGAAGCCATGAGCGGGATCTCGGTCACACACGAGAATGCCCCCTGCCGCTACCCCGCTCACTGGCATAATTCCGCCGAGTTCACGGTCGTCTTAAAGGACGGCTGCCGCTACATGATAGGCGACGTCGAATACAGGGCAAAAAAGGGGGACATTCTCCTCGTTTGGCCGCGCGAGATCCATGAGATCATCTCGATCCCGAAGGGCGGCAATCTGTTCATCCAATTCATCCCGCACATGCTCGAGAACAACACTGACCTGATATCGATATCGCGCCTGATGACCGGGTGCCACATAATAAGGGCCGACAGCGAGCCCGAGCTCACCGATGCGATCGCCTGTAAGATCAGGCTTATCGAGGAAGAGTACAAAAGGCACGAGCAGCTGAGCGAATCCAGGTGCAAGCTCATTGCCGGCGAGATAATCCTTCTGATCGGCGAATATGTCGTAAGAGAGCAGAAAGAGCAGTTCTCGACCGGGCACGTGACCTCTCAGGCCTGGGGGCTCATCAGGACGATATGCAATTATATCGCCGAGCACTCCGCCGAGGACCTGACAGAGGCAGAAGTCGCCGAGGCCGCGGGGCTCAGCAGGCACTATTTCTCGAGGCTTTTCGCGAGATATATGCAGACGTCATTTCCTTCGTATCTGTCGGCCGTGCGCGTTCGTACGGCGATCCGGCTGCTGGCCGACGAAGACCTGAGCATCACCGAATGCGCCTATAATTCAGGCTTTCAGTCCACCACGACATTCAACCGCGTCTTCAAGAACATGACCGGCTTCTCGCCGCGCGAATACCGGAAGCTGCACCGTGCGTGAGCGGCGGATTTACCCGCCCCCTTACCCACGGTGGTTAACAATTCGGGTAAATTCGCGGGTTTTTACCCGCTCCCTTACCCACGGTGGTTAACAATTCAGGTAAATAAAGATCTGCAATAGTCTCACTTGATTATCCCGTAGTCTGCACAGATAAGCGCCCATTCGGCAGAGCCTGCAAAGCCTTGGAAAACGTCCTCGCGGGAAGCGCCTGCCGCCAGCCTGCCGGTCCAGTCGGCAAAGCCCGCGGGGTCAGGCTCACGGTTCATGAACGTGCGATAGAGCCTTAGGACGTATTCGTCGTTGCTCAGGTTCTGACCGATGAACTCATCCGAGAAGAAGAAGCCGTGCGCGCATACGGAGCCGGAGATCCTCATGTTGGCGAGCTGACTCGACCAGTCGTTCATACCCCATGGGTCACCGTCGCGGCCGAGGCACGTCGAATAGAGCCTGGTGACAAACGCCCTGACTTCATCCGACGGTTCGATCGTGATGTTCGGGACACCGTTGCCTCCCGACAGGATGCCGTACGTCAGGCAGAGATTAGCCCACTCGGTAGAGTCGATGAAGCCGCGGATGACTTCGCGCTTGCTCATTCCCGCTGCCATGGCGTTGAGCCAGTTGTTCTTTCCGCCGGTGTCAGCGGCCCTGTTGAAGAAAGTGGCGTAGAGGATGTCGAGGAACTGGGAGTTACTCATATTCTTGCTCAGGAACTCGTCGGAGTAGAGGAAGCCTTCCGCTACGTCCGCGCCGGTGTATCCCTGATTTGTTACGCGGTTGATCCAGTCCGCCTTGCCTGCAGGATCCGAGGCGCGGCCGAGGGCTACCGTATAGAGCCGCTCTACAAAGCCTCCGATGCCCTGCTCGGTGACGGGAGTAAAGTTGAACGTCGGCTCTGTTCCGGAGATCGTTCCGTCAGCGTATGTGACGATCTCAGGCGAAGCGCCGATACCCTGGCCGTTGGCGCCCACTCTGTCGGAGTAGGATGCGGCTTCATCGAGATTGGAGATCTTGTTTACGCCGGCATTCATCTCGGCAAGGGTCACTCTGCCGTGAGGGTAGCATTTGTTGCCGACCGGCTTGAGCACTTCGAACTGCATGGCCCAGGTAAAGGCTCCCCAGCCGTAGTAGTCGATATCGAGTGCGTCATCGTACCAGTCAGTCCTGCCGTAGTCAAGTGCGGTACCGGCGCCGATATAGAGGGCCGCGCGGTGAGCCATGAGCGCGAAGTCCTCGCGGCTGATCAGCTCATCGGGGCAGAAAGTATAAGAACATGTTATAGGATAACCGAAGCAGATGTTATAGGTCTCGGCCCAGACCACAGCTGCCTCGTAACGGGTTCCCGCCACATCGGTGAACCTGGAATTCCTCTGTACTGCGGGGCTGCCTGCGCTCTCGTAGAGCTTAAGGACCGCTTCTCCGCGGGTCGCGAACCGCTCGGACGAAGAATGGCCGTCATTGGTGTCGATGAAGCTGTCCGGCGCAATGGTCCCGAGGCGGCTTCCCGCGATGATGTCTCGTCCGTTATCAACACACAGACAATGCGACAGGTCGGCGAAATACTCATCGCTCCCACCCAGTTCGATATTATAGGAATGCACATTTCCGAGGTGCGTTTCATCATTAACAAAGCCGTTGTTGTATGTTATCTGCAGGTGCGGGTTGTGTGAGATATCGAGCGACGGTATCCCCAACAGGCCGAACGCCAGCACATAGTAGAGCTTCGGATTATGCGATATATCAAGCGACGTCAGTCTCCAGTCACACTCGAGCCTTAAGTCGGCGAGCTTGGGATTCTGTGACAGATCGAGCGTTCTCAGTTCCTCATTATAATTCGCGAAAAGCGCCTGCAGTTCCGGATTATGCGTCACGTCCAGCCTTGAGCAGTTGATGTTGCCGACATTGAGCAGCTGGAGCTTGGGCATGTTGCTGACATCGATATTACCGAGATTCTCGTTATCCCAGATGTCGAGCCTTCGCATCTCGGGATTGTGCGACAGATCAATGGACCTCAGATCGTTCTCCTGGGCATTGAGTTCACACATGAGCGGACAACCTGACACGTCGAGGGACGTAAGCCCGCATTTACTCGCGAAAAGATTTTCGAGCTGATGATTCTGAGATAAGTCGAGCGACCCCAGATTCGGATTGGAATTACACTCAAGGTAAGCGAGCTTTGGGTTGTTCCTCACATTCAGCGAATGCAGATCGCACTCGAAGCAGTAGACCCACTCGAGATTCGGCAGCCCGGTAAAATCAAGTTCGGTAAAAGGATTCTTGGAACACCATATGCCCACGAGGTTGGTATTCCGGGACAGGTCCCAGCTCGAGATATTATTATTCAGGCACCACAGACCCGTGATCCCGGGAAAAAACTCGATACCCTTTAACGAATAGATATTGCTGTTCTCACAGTGCATGTTGTTGACATGCGTGCCCTCGTAGTCGGAGATATACCCGTCCTGATCCTTATCATAAGTAGCGGACGCCACGATCGCTCTGAAGTTGGGGTCCGGAAAATTCGTGCTGTTGATAGCGACACCCTTTGCCGCCTCCACTCTCGCGGTACCGACAAAAGGCAGCAAACAGGCCGCAGTAACCGCGATTACCAATAGACTTGATAAACGTCTCATTATCTATCCCTTCTTTATCGCGTAATTATCTGTTCAGGCCGCAGTTAGGGTCGTAATGGGCCTTAACATACTCACCCCACGCTGCGCCTCCGCGCTCGCGGAAGATCCTTGTGGCTTCGTCATCCCAATAGAATCCGCCTGCAGCACATGCAGCATCCTCGAGCCCGTACGTATCGCGTATCCAATCCAGGAGCTTAGCCTTCTCGTCGATCATGTCATAAGTGATCGGCCCTTCATAATTGCCGCCGGTAACCTTATCCAGCTCTTCGATCGAGATCTCTCTGATATCTTTATCCATATCATATCTCCCCCAAAAACATATAGTAACCACATTATAACAAGTGTATATACCATAGACAAATAATGACCTGTTCAGTTCCTTGACTTATTCAGCTCCCGGGCTTATTAAGTTCCCAGAAGCTGATCGCGCTGGCCGCCGCGACATTGAGCGAATCGACGCCGTTATACATAGGGATCATGACGCGGTAATCGCAAGCGACGATCACTTCATCCGGCAGACCCGTCCCCTCCGTTCCGAGTACGACTGCGAGTTTACTGCTGCTCCGGATCTCCGAATTATCGATCGATGTCGAATCCTCCGTGAGCGCCATCGCCACTGTCTTATAGCCTTGCTCGCGAAGTATCCTTATGAGTGTGTCACCCTCTGACTCCTGCCTGCCGGCCTTGGTCCACGGCAACTGGAAAACGCTTCCCATACTGACCCTCGCCGACCTTCTGTTAAGCGGGTCGACCGTCGAATGAGTAAGAAGCGCGCCCTCCATCCCGAGTGCCGCAGCCGACCTTATGATCGCCCCGACATTCGTGGGATTGACGACATCGTAAAGCAGTGTGATCCTCTTCTTGTCCCTGATGAAATCATCGATCGGCGCTTCAGTCTTCCGCCTCAGCGTCATCCAAAGTCCTCGAACGAGATTATAGCCTGTCAGGTCCATGACCACCTCGCGCTCCGCCGTATAGATCGGCATATCGTTGAGCTTTGCATCACCCCACAGCTGCCTGATCTTCTCCATCACAGGCCCTGCCTCGACTTCCATCCTCGACGTCTCCACGAGCATCGAGAGCGGCTCATACCCGGCCTCGAGTGCGCGCAATATCACATACGCCGTCTCCACCAGGATGATGCCGGGCTCCGGGTCATAATACCTGTAAAGCTGCGCCTCGCTCAGCCTGGCGAAAACATCCAGCTCCGCCGCATAAATGTCCTTGATCTCGATTATATTCATAGAAATGATTATACCTTATAAGTTCCTTGTGTGCAGACGACTCTGCGCCATAAACAACACCCCCGCGTCGGGGCATCAAGCCCGAAGCGGGGGCGATATGGTGCGGGTGACAGGACTTGAACCTGCACGGGGTTACCACCAGAACCTAAATCTGGCGTGTCTGCCAATTCCACCACACCCGCGTGGCGCCGCCCGTCTCGACCTTGAGATCGGCGGCAGATCGTATTATAGCAGATTATTTACTCCACGGCTTCCAGATACTGACCGTCGACTACGTAGCCGCTGTCGAGGACGATGTAGTAGCCGTCTGTGGCGACGCCCATGACCATGGAGCCCTGAACGTATGTCATGGCGATGCTGTTGAGTCCGACGTCGGCGTAGGCGGGAGCGTCGGCTGTGACATCGTAGTAGACGGGCTCGGCGAACTCAGAGTATGCATCGTGGTTGAAGGCAACTGCCGGCTCGACAAATGTGCTCTCGGTCTCTGTCTCGACAGGGTTCTCATTCACGGTATCGACTGCCTCCGGAGCTGCCGTTGTGTCGTCGGATGAGTCCTTGCTGCAGGCGGCCATGACGGCTGTCAGCATAAAGGCTGTAAGGATGACTGCGATTGTCTTGCGCATTTTCATTTGTACTGCTACCTCCCTTTAAGTATCGGTTCACTGATATCTATTATATTATTCTTCGTCGAGTTTAAGAACACTCATGAAAGCTTCCTGAGGGACTGAGACGGAGCCTACCTGGCGCATGCGTTTCTTTCCTTCTTTCTGCTTCTCGAGGAGCTTCTTCTTACGGGTGATGTCACCGCCGTAGCACTTGGCCAGAACGTCCTTGCGATAGGCGCGGATCGTCTCACGTGCGATGACCTTGCCGCCTATGCAGGCCTGGACGGGCACTTCGAACTGCTGCCTCGGGATGTTCTCTTTGAGCTTCTCTGCCATGCGGCGGCCGCGGGCGTAGGCCTTGTCGGCATGGACGATGAATGAGAGCGCATCGACGGGATCACCGTTTAAGAGGATGTCGAGCTTGACCAGCTTGCTCCTGTCGTAGCCTGCCATCTCGTAGTCGAGCGAAGCATAGCCGCGTGTCCTGGATTTTAACGCATCGAAAAAGTCGTATATTATCTCATTCAGCGGCATCCGGTAGTGGAGCATTACGCGCTTATCGTCAAGGTACTTCATGTCCTTGTATTCGCCGCGGCGGTCCTGGCACAATTCCATGATGTTGCCGACATAATCTTTGGGCAGCATTATCGTCGCATTGACCATCGGCTCTTCCATATAATCGATCTCAGACGGGTCGGGCATGTTGGTCGGGTTGTCGACACGTACGCATGTGCCGTCTGTCTTGTAGACTTTGTAGATAACGGACGGGGCCGTCGATATCAGGTCGAGATTGAACTCGCGCTCGAGTCGCTCTTGGATGACTTCGTAGTGAAGGCGGCCCAGAAAGCCGCAGCGGAAGCCGAAGCCCAATGCTGCCGATGTCTCTGCCTCGAAGGAGAGAGCGGCGTCGTTGAGACGGAGCTTCTCGAGGGCATCACGGAGATCGCCGTAGCGGGCGCCGTCGACCGGATAGATCCCGCAGAAGACCATCTGCTGGATGCCCTTGTAGCCGATGAGCGGCTCGTCCGCGGGCTCGTCTGCGAGTGTGACGGTGTCGCCCGGGGCTGTGTCGCGTACATTCTTGATGGAGGCGCAGATGTAGCCGACTTCACCTGTCTCGAGTGATTCGGACGGGACATATTCGCCGGGATGGAAGTAGCCCAATTCTGTGATGACAAACTCCTTGCCGGTGTGCATCATGCGGATCTTGTCGCCGAACTTTACGCGGCCTTCCTTGACGCGGACGCTTACTATGACGCCTTTGTAGGGATCATACTTGGAGTCGAAGATCAGGGCGCGGAGGGGCTTGTCCTCGGCGCCGGTCGGTGCGGGTAGGTACTTGATGATACTTTCGAGCACCTCATCTATGCCGACATCATTCTTGGCGGATATCAGCGGCGCGTAGGATGCATCGATGCCGATGTCATCCTCGATCTCCTGACGCACTTCTTCGGGTCTCGCTGACGGCAGGTCGATCTTGTTGATGACCGGCAGTACTTCGAGGTCGGCGTCTACTGCCAGATAAACATTGGCGAGTGTCTGAGCTTCAACACCTTGAGCGGCATCGACTATG